>JAFGRS010000595.1 GCA_016935045.1 Lentisphaeria bacterium
AGCCCGCCGCCTGCCTGTGCGTCGCATCTGCCTGCGTCGCGGACGCGACAGGCAGGCGCAAACAGGTCCTCGGCGGTATGCCGAACCGACGCAGGTACGGCGGAGAACGGCCGACGCCGGCGGAAACGCCGCGGGAATGGGCGTTCCCCTTGCGCCTGCCGGGGCGTTCCGGGGCACGACCCGCTGCCGGGGACTGGCGTGCGCAGGGGTTCCCTGCCTCTGAACCGGACCACGGACACGACGCTGGCCCGTCCCCCCCCGCCGTGTCTCCGCCGAAGTCGACGGCGAGCTATGGCGCCAGGGCCTCCAGGACGCCCCGCAACAGGTCCTGCTCCGCTGCCGGTTTTCCGTCGGTCTTCTCGATCTCGACGCGCGCCAGGTCGACCCGGTAGCGCCCGGGCATGGTCCAGAAGCGGAGTGCGGGGGCGACGGTAGCTGGGAAGCTCCCGGTCCGGACGGGGATCTCGTACTCGTGCCAGGCACCGTCCGCCGCGAGCGGGGTGTGCACCTGGGGGAAGTCGCAGTCGGGGCCCTCGTAGAAGTTGCAGGCCAGGCGCGCCTCCGGTCCCTCGCCGCGGGCCCGGAAACGCACCGTGTAGAGCGAGTCGGGTTCCGGCAGCAGGGCTCGGCACATGGCCACCCGCGGCCCTCCCGTCGGGTCGTCGGACGCGAAACGCAGATGCGGGCCGGGAACGGCACCCTCGCCCGGGACCCGACCGACGCCGGCCAGGACCCACTCCCCCGCCTCGTCGAGGGGCACCTCGGCGCGCTCGATGGTGCGGACCTCCGTGCGCCACACCCCCGCCGGCGGCCGCGGGCCTCCCCCCGGAGCCACGTACAGGTCGAAACGCCGCGGCCAGGGCGCGTCCCCGCCGCAGGTCCAGGACACGAGCCCGGTGGCGACGTCGACACGCAGCGGCCGCTCCGCCAATCCGCCGTCGAGGCGTTCCACCAGGCGCACCGAATCGAGATCCGGCGCCGCGCCCCCCAGGACCGCGGGGGTGAGGGCGATCGCCACGGCCCCGCGTTCGGGACCGGGCCCGGCCACCTCGGTACGCAGCCGCAGCGGCCAGGCCGGATGCCACCAGTCCGCCGGCAAGGCGCGCGGAACGGGCACCGGCCCCGGGCGCCGGCCCGGCAAGGCGACGAGGGATACCCCCGCCAGCGCTTCCCGGTTCCGGCGCGCCTGAAGCTGATAGCCCGGATGCAGGCGCACCGTCAGGTCTACGTCCGCGGCCCCCGCCGTGCGCGAGACGAACTCGATGCGGGCGCTGTCCAGGGGACCGGGAGCGGGGCGTTGCGGCGGCCAGAACCCCAGCCGCACCCAGTGGACGTTGCCTGTCCCGTGCACCAGGATCGAGATGGCCTCGTCCCGGGCACTCGGGTTGACCAGGGCCATCAGCTCGGGGATCCAGCGGCTGTAGCGCCAGCCGTAGTGGGGCTGTGGCGGCTCCGCGGCGATGCCGGCAAAGCCGGGATAGACCTTGCGCAGCGCGTGGGGCCGGAAGGCGGTATCCAGCACGACCATTTCGCCGGGCGGCGGGGTGCCGTCGTCGGGGAGGATCTGCCTCTGCACGCGAAAGGCGTCGCTGAAGGCCGTGAACTCGTACCGGGTGCGGCAGGACAGGGACTTCACCCGACACTCCGACGTCACCACCACCCGCAACGGCCCGCTCTCGAGGACCTGCACCCGGGCCGGAACGCGCGAGGCAACCTGCTTCTTCTCCGCGATGAACTGCACCGTGTTCGCCGCCGGCAGCGGATGGCCGGGGGCCTCGAAGACACCGACGTGCATGTCGAGACTCCGCCGGCCGTAGTCCCGGCCCGACCGGCGCGAAAGCAGACGCGTCAGCGTGCCCCCGGCGGCCTCCGAGAGGGTCACCTCGTAGGCCGAGGTCGACACCGTGACCGCCGCGCTGCCCGAACCCGGCACACCATCGACCCGGCACGAGAGGTCGGTCATGCCGCCCTCCCCGGTCCCGGGGACCAGCCAGCAGCGCGATGCCGTGCCGCCGGCCAGGACCGCCGGCACGAGCACCTGATCCCCCTGCTGCGTGCGCTGGCAGGTCAGCCGCCGGCCTCCGGGATCCAGTACGCTCACGGCCGGCCAGTGCGTCGGCACCGGGGCGGTCAGCACGACGGGCCCCACGCCCTCCGGGCCGCGGTTGACCGCCAGGACGGCAACCGCCTCCCCGCCCTCCGCCTCTGCCGTCGGGGGCAGGTTGGGGAAGAGAAGTTCCTCGGTCCGCCGCCGGGCCATGCCGGCAGCCGAGCAGCTCAGTTCGGCCCGGAGGCGCTCCAGTCCCGGAGCGCCGGCCTCGGCGGCGGGTCCCAGGGCCACAGTGGCTTCCGCGCCGGGGTCGAGGTCCCCGACGGCAAGGGTGGCGGCGCCGAGGGTAAGGGTCACCCCCTGCGCGGTGGGGGCCGCCCCGAGCCTGGGCGCCCGATGGCGCACGCGCACCGTGCGTATGCCGTTCTCGTCCAGGCCGCCGGTGACCACCAGGTCAGGCCATCGCCAGACCGTCAGGGGCCGGAAAAACAGCGCCGTCCCGGTGCCCCACGCCATGTCCACGGTAACCGTCTTGCGGCCCCAGTCCGCGTTCGCCCCGACACGGACCGGGAGCGCGACGGTCGCCTTGCCCCGTGCAGGCAGGGCAATTCTCACCGGCTCTCCCGAGAGTGTGGGAACGATGGAGGTCAGCCGGAGCGTCAGATCCAGGGGCGTGTCCACCAGGCTCTCCACCGTCACCGGGAACTCCCGGGTCTGCCCGGGAAGTGCTTCCAGCGCCGGAAGGGTGAGGGTCGCGGGAGCATGGGCAAAGGCGAACAGGCCGTAATAGGAGACCGGCGCCCGGGCCGTCCACGAAGCGCCGTCCGGCGTCCGGTCCGCGCGCAACGACCGGAACGAGAGGCCGTCCGCGGTCAGGGCCTGCACCTCCGCCAGCGGCACATCCCGGGCCGGAACGCACAGCTCCGCAAGGCGCTCCCCCTCGGCGTAGTGGTAAACACAAACGACGTCCGTGGTCCCCGCTTCGAGACGCTCCCCGCCCAGATCCTCACCCCGCACCACGGGGCGCAGGGCCACCGCCCCGGGACCGGTCAGCACCGCTCCCCAATAGGCGAGTTCCACCGGCGTCACCTCCTGCTCGCCTGCTTCAGAGCCGGCGGCGAAATCCGCAAACGAACCGTTCACGTACAGCACCCTGCCCCTGCCGCGCGGCAACAGCAGGTCCCGCACCTGGCCGCTGCCATAGCGGGAAAGCACCGCACCGCCGCCCGACCGCAGCCATGGAACCGGCAGCAGCGGCACGGCAGCCCGTTGCCCCGCGGGCAGGGCCAGAGCGCCCGGCTGAAAGACCACCACCGCCGTGGGCACTGTGAAACGTTGCTCGCGGCTGCGGGGCGGGATGTTGTCGGTGGAGAACTGGATCCAGTCCAGGGCGAGGTTGCAGACGCGCTGTTCCGAGGGGAAGCGCTCGGGATCCCTCTCGCCCGGCACATGGGCCGATTCGTAGAGGAAGCGGATGTCCGTCAGGGGGTACGGGCCGATGGCCGCGGCGGGGACGGCCAGTTCGTACTCGTGAAAGCCGGCCTCGACGGAGACCGCGCCCACGGCGCGTCCTCCCACCTCGACCCGCAACGCGTTGTCCCAGACGGCACTGCCCGAAAAGCGCAGAATGTGGTCCCGCAGGGCCGCGCAGGGCAGCCGGAGCACTGCGTCCGTGCCGGCGCCGGGAGTCCAGCGCATGGTCCGCTCGTCGCCGGCCCCAAAGGCGCCCTCCGGCAACCTGCCCCAGTTCTCGCGCTGGGAAAACCCGGACACCAGGAAACGCACGTCCTCCGCCGTCCCCACGTCGACAAAGACATTCAGGTCCGCTCCCGGCTGCGGCGGCCCGGCTGCCGCCGGCGGCTCGGCGGCCTCCACTCCCAGGCGTCCGGCGAGATCCGGGGCCGCCGAGACCACCAGCGCCCCGCCCGCGTCGGCCCACGCCAGCAGGTGCTCCAGGACATCCTCCCCCTGGTCGTTGCGCCCGAACCCCAGACCGCAGGCCGGCGCGATCACCGCCTTGTAGCGACGGAGCGTCCGGGGCGTGACGAGGACATCCGGAAGCAGATCGGGTTCTGCCCCGGCGCGTCTCAGGGCCTGGATGGCCCGGTTCATGTCGCCCGGGCACGGGGTCCCACGGCGGAGGGCGTCGTCGTTGAGGAGGATGGCGACGTCCGCGTCGAGGTGGGCGTCGCGGATGTTGGGGAAGCAGCGCTTCATCACGGTGGCGTAGAGCAGGTTCTTCTCGCAGTAGGTTTTGCCGAACTCTTCGCAGGGTTCGAGGTTGGAACCCTCCCACCATTCGTTCCAGGACATGTGCAGGAGGGCTTCCGCGCGATGCATCAGGGCAATGGTCCAGCAGCGGTCGAAGTGGAAGGGGTCGGGCAGGTAGGCCGTGCCCGGAATGCGGATGTTCCAGTCGTGGTAGAAGTTCTTGAAATGATCGAAGAACACCGACCCGAAGTGCTTGGCGACCAGCGCCTGAATGTACCGCTCCGTGTCCTCCGCGTGGGGCGGGCCGAAGATGCCGCCGTAGGAATGCGGGCCGCAGAAGGTGCGCACAAACCCGCTATAGCCCAGGTCCCGGTAGGGGCCGTAGCCCACGTCGAAACTGGCCGCGATCCCCGGCTGGCCGAACTCCTCCCGCACCAGGGCGTCGAGACGCTCCCATTCCTGCCGCCAGGTCAGGAAAACGAAGGCCGCCGCGTCGGCCCGGGCCTGGCCGCGCTCCCCCAGGCCCACGCGGATCTCCTCGATGCCGGCAAGGGGTCTGCCCCAGGCCGTGGCGATGGCTTCGAGGCTGCCGTACTTCCCCAGCAGCCAATCCCGGTAGGCCCCGTGGTCCGTGGTCGGTACGGGTGCGCCGTTGCGGGCATAGACGAGCTGCAGCGGCCGGCCCTGCAGCCGGGGCCAGACCGGTGAGGCGCTGAAGTCCCGCAACCACTGGTAGACGTCGCGTTTCTCGGACACGTTCTTCGCGAAGTCGCGCATCTCGAAGTTCTCGCCGTCCTGGTAGTAGGACATCCAGATGTCGTATCCCTCCTGCCGCAGCACCTCCGCGGCCCGCATGACCGTCCACTCCCGCATGCGGCCGTCTTCTCCGAGCCAGTTCGGGGCCCAGTAGTCCATGAAGTGGTGGGTCATACCCCACTCGGAAGCCACGCGCAGGGAGTGCAGGTTGTCGGCCAGGGTGCGGGAGTCGTAGTATCCCTGCAGGGGGGTGTTGTGGACGCCGTTGGTCCACCCGCCCCAGTCGGCGGCACGGTCCCACGTGTACCAATAGAAGAAGGTGTCGGCAATCCAGGGTCCGTCGAGTCCCCGGGCAGGGCGGGCCGAGAGAAGGAAGGTCCCCGCCAGTACGATGCCGACCGCGGCCATCCGGGTCCCCGAACGCTCCGGACCGCCCCCCGGCCGCGCGGCGCCGCGGCAACGCCGGTCAGTCTGCCACCGCCCCGCCGGTCGTTCCTGCGGGCCGTGATCCCGAGTCTCTGTTCCCGGCATGGCGCATCTCCTCGAAGTCGACCATCACGCCTGGCCCCCCGGGACCTGACGCTACACCGATGCGGCGGGCCGCGCAAGCCGCGACGACTCCCCGTCCCAGCGCCAGGGGCTCTCGCGGCCGCACAGATGAACGCCCCCCAGCCAACGGTCGATGCCGCCGTTGAGGCGGATCCGGTCCGCGGCCCCGGCCAACACCTCCCCACCCGCCTCCGTTATGCCCACGCGCCAACGCTCGATGCCTTCGAGGGGCTCGTGAACGGGACGCACGATGGGGCCGGGACCGACGACCGTCAGCAACGGCGCCCGCCCCCGGGCCAACTCGTCCAGGCACGCCCACAGCGACGTGTCGCCAAAGAAGGGCTGTTCCTCGCGCGCCGAAACGGCCCGGAAGATCCCTCCGAGACGGTCCTCGCCTCCCGCCACCGCCGCCAGGACCTCGTTCTGCAGACGGTTCAGCCCGTTGCGCAGGGAGGGGAACTGCTCGAGATGGCGCCGCAGGGCGGGACCGAGGTGAGGCAGGAGGGAGCTGTCCCCATCGAGGAAACGCTCGATGTCCCGCGGGTCCGCCGAGGTGAAGGCTTCCCAGGCGGCGGCGGCCAGGACCAGGTGTTCCCGCGACAGGGCTGCCCTGGCCTCGAACAACGCCGCCATCTCGACCGCCGGGACTTCACCCAGACCCCGGTCGGACACGCAGACCAGGGACAGGCGCGGCAGGCAGCCCGCCGTCAGGCGCGCCAGGCGTTCGAGGATGTGGCTCAGGATGGTCTGGTCGAACAGGCAGGCATCGAACCACAGGATGACCTCGCCGTCCTCCCGCGCCGCCCGTTCGAGCCGGGCATAGCGCTCCTCGGTATTCCGCAGGAGTTCCTCGAAGGGGATGCCGAAGCCGCTGAGGAACTCGGCGCGGAGACGCCGCCACGCAGGGTCCGGCAGGTTCCCCGGGACCGGTCCCTCGGTGTAGATTTCGCGCCAGACCAGGATCTCGCCCGCTATGCCGCTGCGGCGCAGGGCCTCCGCCGAGCAGTCTCCGCAATGGACGTGCAGTCGTTGCATGGCTCTCTCCTGCCGCTCTCGATCCCGGGGGACCGACCAGGGCTGTCCCAACAGGGGTGGCCGGCGTGCAGGTAGGTGCAGCGAGCCGAGAGACACCCGGTCGCGCCGCCCCTGCTCGAACGATCCCCTGGAGGGCGAAGCTGCCGCTGAGCCGCATCCCCTGGAGGGCGAAGCTCCTGCTGAGCCGCGTCTGGGGTCTGGCTCAGGCATTGCCACGGATCGCAAAGGGTCAGTCAAACCCGCGAGCATCCCTGGAGCGCGAGCGTACCGCGAGCATCCCTGGAGCGCGAGCGTACCGCGAGCATCCCTGCGTTGCCTGAGGCATTGCCACGGGTCTGCCGATATGCCTTGGACAGGCATGTTTCGTGCAATAAAGTACCCCCTGAGCATTCCCGGAGCAATGCGTGGAGCGGCCCCGGATGCGGCCGCCCCGTGAACCTGAAACGGCTCACCGGGAGGTTCGCCCTCCAGGCTGAACCGACCGCGCGACGCCGCATCCCCTGGAAGGCGAAGCTCCTGCTGAGCCGCAGCCCCCTGGAGGGCGAAGCTCCTGCTGAGCCGCAGCCCCCTGGAAGGCGAAGCTCCTGCTGAGCCGCAGCCCCTGGAGGGCGAAGCTCCTGCTGAGCCGTTTCCCGAATTGGACTGAGATGTTGTCCATCAACCCTACGCGGAGGTCGCCAACCATGCCGGAATCTGCCAGCCTGACCTGCAGCCAACGAATTGCACGGCTGCAACCCCCGGCCCGGAAGCCCGTGCGCGCCGTGCTGGATACCGATACCTACAACGAGGTCGACGACCAGTTCGCCCTGGCCTACGCCGTCCTCGCCCGGGAAACCCTCACCCTCGAAGCCGTCTACGCCGCCCCCTTCCACAACAACCGCTCCAGCGGCCCCGCAGATGGCATGATCCGCAGCTACGAGGAGATCCTCCGCGTCCTCGAACGCCTCGGGCGCAACGGCGAAGGCTGGGTGTACAAGGGCTCCGAACGCTACCTCGGCGGAACCGACACTCCGGTCGACAGCCCCGCCGCCCGGGACCTCATCCAACGCGCCCTGCTTCTGCCCGGGGACGAGAGCCTCTACGTCCTCACCATCGGCGCCCCCACCAACGTCGCCAGCGCCCTCCTCCTCGAACCCCGCATCGCCCACCGCATTGTCATCGTCTGGCTCGGCGGACAACCCCACGACTGGCATACCGCCCGAGAGTTCAACCTCATGCAGGACCCCCCCGCCTCGAAAACCCTCTTCGACTCCGGCGTGCCACTCGTCCAGGTCCCCTGCACCAACGTCGCGGAACACCTCCGTACCACCATCCCCGAACTGGACGCCTGGCTGCGCGGCCGAAGCCCCCTCGGAGACTACCTCTGCGACATCGTCCGAGGCTACCACAAGGACCCCTTCGCGTGGTCCAAGGTCATCTGGGACGTCTCCGCCGTGGCCTGGCTCGTGCAGCCCGACTGGGTGCCAACCACCCTCGTCCACGCCCCGATCCTCACCGACCAGCTCACCTACAGCCGGGACGACCGACGCCCCTTCCTCCGCGTCGCCACTCACTGCAACCGGGATGCCATCTTCCGCGATATCTTCACCCGCTTCGCACAGCAGTAGAGCAGTGGCCCACAAGTTCCTGCAAAGCAGCCTACGGCCGCTGACCCGTCCCACGGAACGCACCGGCAGGCGGCGGGGGGAACGCCCATTCCGGCACCGTTCCATCTGCAGGCGGCGGGCCCCGGCGCCTCGGACGAACGTTTTCCGGACATCTCCATGCCCGCAGCGGCCGGAAAACGGGGGGGGCGG
>JAFGRS010000596.1 GCA_016935045.1 Lentisphaeria bacterium
CAGGTCGACGGCCCATTCATAGGCGCCATGGGGAAGGGTGGTTCCCGAGCCCACGTCCAGGATGCAGTAGGAATCCGCGGTGTACCCGGTACGGGTGAAGCAGCCCGTCGTGTAGTAGAGGTTCCAGGTGGTGGTCCCTTCGAGGCGGTACCAGAGCTTGTAGTAGACGCTGGCCGAACCCCCGGCCACATCGACATCCAGGCAGAAGTCACGCCGGCGGGTGTAGCCGTCCGGCTCGTCCCAGTCGACGGATTCCTCCCACCAGGCACCGAAGATGTAGGCCACGACCTGGTCCTCGGCCGCGGTCTCGAAGGCCTGGTAGTTCAGGTCGCCGTCCCAGGTGTAGTCGATGGTGTCGGCGTAGGCCCCACCGCACCAATACAGATCGATGGAGAACTCGTAGCGGGCGTGGGGGTACTCGGGCCCGGACCCGATGGGCGAGATACACAGCGAGTCCACCGCGGTCCCGGTGAACGTCCAGCAGGACGAGCTATAGTCCAGGTACCAGGTGGACGTGCCCTCCCGACGGTAGTAGATGGCGATGTAGACGCTGGCGGAGGCGCCCTCGGTGACGTCGATGTCCACACAGAGCCTCCGCGTGCTCGTGTAGCCATCCCCGTCGCCATCCACCTCATTCTCCCACCAGGCATCATAGAAGTACGGATAGGCCTTGGCGTCGCCCGGACCCTCCAGCACGGGACCGTCGCCGGGCAGGAACCGGCTCTCGTCCAGACCCGCCTTGCCGGCATCCTCCCGGCCTTCGCAGAGGCTGCACTGCTTCTCGAGGTACTTGGGCCCCGCGGCGGCGGCGCCGCCGTCCCCGCGATCCGGGGCCGGCCGGGAGCGACGCGCCTCGACCAGGGCCGCGATGTCTTCCTTGGGCCCCGCCGGCAGCTCCCCGCAGTCCCCTTCGCTCGGACCCTTGGGTTCCGCGCGCATCGGGGCGGCTTTGGCAGCCGATCTCTGCCCGGGGTCCATGGTCTCGGCGGAACAGTCCATCTCCCCGAACTCGGCCGCCGCGAGGTCCTGTTTGGCGGGCAGTCCATCCTCCCGCACCAGCTTCTGGCCCCCCTCCGCTCCGGAGCGGAAGAGGTAACGGATCTTCCTCGCGCCCTCCGGTGGCTGCTCCTGCCGGGCGGATGCAACCGCGGCCGCGAAACCGATGGCCAGGGCGAACATCACGCCTACCCGACATCCCCACGTCCTCATCCTGCTGCCGTTCATCGTCTCCTCCTTCGCGGCCCCACCGGGCCGCCAGACAACCCTGCCTCCACCACGGTCCAACACCACCCATCGACCCAACAGCCCACGCGTCCAGAGGACACTACCCACGGCCCCCCAGACCCTTCCGCAACGAGACCTCCTTGTACGAATCCTCCTTGGGACTCCCGGTAGAGCAGTCACCGGACACCACACCCCGCTTCCGGGGCTGTCCGCCATCAGACTGCGCTGGTTCGCTGCTGCTCTTCCCTGAGATCCGAAGATACCAATACACCCGACACCGCTCCCCTGTCAATCCCCCGGGCGCCGAAAAAACAAGCCGTCAGTCAACCTGGGGAGGAATCGGGGAAGGGCTCAGCAGGAGCTTCGCCTTCCAGGGGAATCGGCTCAGCAGGAGCTTCGCCCTCCAGGGGAACGGCTCAGCAGGAGCTTCGCCCTCCAGTCCGAACCGGGTACGCGAGGCCCCATCCCCTGGAGGGCGAAGCTCCTGCTGAGCCGATTCCCAAGTCCTTCCTGTGTTCACAGAGGGGTTACCGCGGGGATAATGCCTCAGTCCTCGCGAGCTTCATGGTGTCGTTGGCGGCAGACTCCACGGAGACCTTACCCGAAAAGTACCGAGGGCACGAGTTGGGCGGAGAGGGATTCGGAGTGCACATTGCTCATCGTCTCAGAATTGTCTGTGCGCGCGAGTCTGTGCCCGCGAGGCCCCTGTCTGCGTTACTGCTCAGGGAGGCGCGGGGGGTCCAGCACAGATAAGAGACGATCCGTATGGCGGGGCGGTCTCCGCTGCCCCGGGCCGTCGCGGGCGGTTGGCGGCGGAGCGCCAGTGTACGCAGCAATGGGGGCAAGCGCATGGACTTCGATCTGCTGATCCGGGGTGGATCTGTTATCGATGGTACGGGTGCGCCCGCGCGCCGCGCGGACGTGGGCGTGGGAGGGGACACGATCGCGGCGGTCGGCGACCTGTCGGGGGCAGCCGGCAAGACCTGCCTGGATGCATCGGGCCTGGTGGTCGCGCCCGGTTTCATTGACATCCACAACCACGCGCACAACGAGGCCGAGGGCGGGATCCTGAAGATCCCCGGGGCGGAGAACATGGTGCGGATGGGCGTGACCACCCTCATCGCCGGCAACTGCGGCGGCAGCCCGTGGCCCCTGGACAGACACCTCGAAGCCGTGGCGCAGGCCTCCATCCGGCAGAACTACGGCATCCTGGTGGGTCACGGCACGATCCGCGCCCGGGCCGGAGTCCGGAGCACGGCCACGGCCTCCCCCGAACAGCTCGAGAGCATGCGGGACTTGGCCCGGGAGGGCATGGACGCCGGCGCCTTCGGTATGTCCACCGGCTACTTCACGCAGAGCGTGACGCTCGAGGAACTGGTTGCCGTGTCGCAGGCCGTCGCGGAACGGCACGGGATCTATACCAGCCACATCCGCACGGAAGGAGCGGGACTTCTGGAAGCGATCGACGAGGCCGTGGCCGTCGGCGAGAGGGCGCGGATCCCGGTGCAGATCTCGCACCTCAAGACCTATGGCCGCAGCGCCTGGCCCCTGGTCGAGCAGGCCATCGAGCGGATCCACGGGGCACGGGAACGGGGCATCGACGTCCATGCGGACCGCTACCCGTACACGGCCTCCTTCACCGGGATCACCTCGCTGCTGGGACGGGAGATCCCGGCGGAAGCGGGGGCCCGGGGCGGCATGAAACACCTCTACGACCCCGATCTGCTCGAACGGGCCCGGGCCACTGTCGCAAAGCAGCTCGGAGAACTCGACGGACCGGGGAACGTCCTCCTGGCGCCCCTGCGGCCGCGCCCGGGAGAAGCGGGGAAGCGCCTGGACGAAGTGGCGTCAAACCGCGGCCTGCATCCGATCGAGGCGGCCATCGCGCTGGCCGTCGAGGGAAACTGCTCCTGCATCTTCTTCTCGATGCTCGAGGAGAATCTCGAACGCTTCTATCGGGATCCGTATGTCTGGGTGGGATCGGACGGGCACCTGCGGCTGTTCGGCGAGGGGGTGTCGCATCCGCGCAACTACGGGACCTTCCCCCGTGCGCTGGGCCGCTATGGCCGGGAGCTGCGTTGCTTCACCCTCGAGGAGGCGGATGCCAAGATGACGGGGCTGCCGGCGGCGAAGCTCGGGC
>JAFGRS010000597.1 GCA_016935045.1 Lentisphaeria bacterium
GACCTCTACGAAGCGGTGCTGCATGGCAAGGTCCCGGACGCCTTCTTCGTCGAGGTGGGCGACATCGCCCGGGGCATCCCCGGGTACGTCTCCAGCCTTCCCGTGAAACTCACGGACGCGCCCGTGGTCGAGCGGCGATCGAGGGGCTCCCGGCCTCGCCTCTGGGAACCTCCGCAATGAGGAAGGAGATCGCGGCGGCGGTTGAAACGGCCGCTCTGGCAGTACGCCGCACGGTCCCGGGCGGCATCGCCAACGTCGGCAGTACGCCGCACGGTCCCCGGGCGGCACCGGCCGGTCTGCCGGAAGAGAGGCCGTCGGGGACCGCCGGCCCTACAGCCCGGGCACCCGTACGCCGCACGGTCCCCGGGCGGCAGAAGATGCCTCTGTTCAGCGGCAGGTCCGCCCTCGAAGATGCGGCGCGGCGTGGTACAGGCGAGCTGGAACGGATCATGAGCCTGGATGGAAAAACACTGGCTACTGGGGGTAGGACGATGTTTCTGCTGACCGTGATGGCCTCCTGCGCGTTGGCCCAGTCCCTCGACGCCCTGACGCGCCGTCAGGAGGGGCGTTCGATGAGGGCCTCGAGCGGGAACCCGCACAACAACGACGACAATCTGAAGTTCGACATCGGGGAGACGCGCGAGATTGCCCGGCTCGCCGGCCCCGGGAAGGTCCTGCACATGTGGCTGGTCCCCTCCTCGATGGACATCCGCTATCCCCGGGCACTGGTCCTGCGGATCTACTGGGATGGCGCCGAGGTCCCGTCCGTCGAAACCCCTCTGGGGGATTTCTTCGCCGTCGGCAACGGCATGCGTGCCGACGTCAACTCCCTCCCCGTCAAGGCCAGCTCCCATGGCAGGGCCTACAACTGCTACTGGCAGATGCCCTTCCGCAGGGAGGCGAGGATCACCCTCAGCAACGAATCGGATCGGGAGAAGGCCTCCTGCTACGTGCAGATCGACTGGGTCCAGTTGGACGGACTTCCGGAAGACAGCCTCTACTTCCACGCCCGCTACCACCAGGAGTATCCGCCCGAGTTCGGCAAGCCCTACACCGTCTTCCTCGGCAAGGGCAGAGGCCACTACGTGGGAACGGTCCTCTCTTCACAGAACGCGATCGGCCACTGGTTCGGCGAAGGAGATGACCTGATCACCATCGACGGAGACGAGGATATCACGCTCCAGGGCACCGGCACGGAGGATTACTTCAACGACGGCTGGAACATGCGGGTCCATTCCGGCCTGTTCACGGGCTGCACCATCTTCGAACCGCGCGCCCCCGATGCCCGCGTGAGCGCCTACCGCTGGCATATCCCCGACCCCATCCTCTTCGGCAAATCCCTGCGCTTCGAGATCGAGCGGGTGGGGTTCATCATGGACGCCAGGGGCGACGTGGTGGCCGCCTCGGCAAGCCGTCCCGATTTCTGGTCCTCCGTCTCCTTCTGGTACCAGGACACCGTCGCCGAGCCCTGGTGTCCGTTCCCCCCGTACCGCGAAAGAGTCAACCCCGAGATCGTCCTGCATCTGCCTCGGGTTGTGTACTCGATCCGCCACTCCCCCGAGGTGACGATCGAGGTCCATCCCTACAACCGGGCCACGTACACGAAGACCTGGTTCCGTGCGGCCAACGACACCGTGGGCGCGTGGGTCGAGATTCCCTTCCGGGTCGAGGAGCAGGGGCAGTACTCCATGTCGCTCTTCCAGCACCTCCGGGAAGACAACGGGATCTGGAAGGTGTTCATCGACGGCAGGCAAATCCACGAGGCGGGGGAGTCGCACATCGCGGGGGGCTACCGGGTGAGCCTGGTCAACCAGCTCCCGCCGGAGAGGATCAACAGGACGCTCGATTTCTTCAACGTGTACAGAAAGGACGAACACGAGGACATTGTCTACGGCCAGAGGCGGGAGGCCAAGATCGGCCTCTTCCGCTTCGAACCGGGAGAGCACACCCTCCGCCTCGTCTGCGTCGGCGCCAATCCCCTCTCCCGCCACCCGGAGACGGGACAGCCGGGGTACAACCTGTCCGCCGATGTGTTCTCGCTCCGCAGACTCCCCTTCGACCACATCGACGCGTGGGTCCGGAGGATCGCCGAAGAGGCAGCCCGGCAGGACAGGTGAACGGCGCGGGGACGGCCGCCGCTGGGTGCGTCTGCCGCCCGGGCGCCGCGCGGCAGGGAACCCGGGCTGTAGGGCCGGCGGTCCCCGACGGCCGCAGGGCGGCCGCGAGGCCGCGGCCGGTCCAGCGTGAGTGCCGTGCGGGTACGGCGGCTGCCGCGGACGCACCTGTCGCACGGCGCAATGCCTCAGTGAAAACAGAAAACGCTCGGGAATCGGCTCAGCAGGAGCCCTTCGACTGGGCTCAGGGCACGCGATGGAGGCGGCGGCCTGCCTGTGCGGTACACCTGCCTGCGTCGCGGACGCGACAGGCAGGCGCAGGCAGGTCTCCGCCGTATCTTCACACCCCTACCTACCCCACGTGAGGGAGGAATTACCGCGTTCGTGTTCTTTCCTCATGGGCATGCATGCCTTTTTCGGGCTACAGTGGATAGCACGCCACGGAGGTACGGTACGGTCATGTCGACATCGCTGCGACTCCTGCTGCTCGGGTCTCTGACAACGGCTTCCCGCATCGGACACTGCCTGCCGATTCCGGCGGCAGCGCTCCCGGGAGAGAGCATCCAGGTCTGCCGCCTGGCCCCGGACAACGCCCAGATCCGCGGTCTGGCACTGGATGAAATGACCCCGGGAGGGCCGCGGCTCCTGGTCCTGGACAAGTCGGGGAAGGTCTTCGTGTATGGCTTGGCAAATGCAACCGCCACTGCCGCCGTGACGACCCTGAAGCTCGAGGAAGTCCTCGACCTTGCCGGGATCTCGGGCAGCCCCCGCTTCGAGAACCCCAGGGGGTTGGCCCTCGCCGCGGAGGATGGGCGCAGGACCATCTACTGCCTCGACTGGGCCAAGCATACGCCCATGCTCTGGCGCTTCGACACCGAGAACCGAGGGGCTGCATCGCTGGACCTGTCCCTGTTCCCTTTTCGGCTGGGCTCCAGGGAAGTCCTGGACCTCGCCCGGGTCGGGGAGAGGATCCTGGTCTGCTACGACGCATCGGGATACGGCGCCAGGGACCTGCGCGTGCAGCGCGGCATCCTCGAACTCACTTCGAGGGGGCCATTCGGAGGGACCCCGGAGCGGGTGCGCCACCTGCCGGACTCGGGCAGAGAACCGTCCCGCGGGATCGCGTCGATGGAAATGGACGGGAACCCCTACCTCTGGGCCACCGTGGGCAATGATGCCGTGTACTGCGCGGAGGGAGAGACGGGCCGCGGGATCTTCCATTTCGACTGTCCGCGGTCAGCCGCGAAGGCGGGGGGCTGGTGGGGCCTGGCGTACGGGGCGGCGTCCCTTTGGGTCCCCGAGGACACCCCGGACGGACCTCGCGTCCACCGAGTGAACGTGACCCGGAACCTGGACGTTCCCATCGAAGGCCCACGGGTCCTGCGTCACCTGACGATGACGATCCAGACCGAACCCGAGGGGCCACAGGAAGATCCCGGGAAGGTCTCTCACCACTACTCCCGCCCCTACGGCTACGAGCAACTGGGCTGCCAGGGCATCTGGGTCGAGACGGAGCAGACCGTGGACGTGTCCGCGGCGCCCAATGCCAGAATACACGTCCTCACGCACGATCCCGCCGGCGACGCCGCCAACCGCCAGTACATGCCCACGGTCGAGTATGACGGCGCCCCTGCCCGTGCCTACTCCTCGCGGTATGAAATCGATCTGTGGACCCAGCGCCGCAGGTTCTTCGTCTACCCCCACCGAGCCAACCGCGAAGCGCAGGCCCTCGAAGGCATGGACTACCTCGCCGACGATCCCGTGCTCTACAACCTGAGCGACACGGCGACCTATGACCGCCTCATCGACCGGGTGCGGTCCCACATCCTGAGGAAGTACGGCGTCCAGGCAGATATGACGAACCCCTACTGGGCGGCGAGAAATGTCCTCGAGTACTTCCAGGACAACTACTACTACCCGAGCCTCCCCAAAGGCAGGCCGGCGGCCGTGGACTACGAGCGGGGACACTACGACGCCAATCCGGCCAACCGCAAGATCGAGTTGTCGGAGAAGGACTACGATGGCACCCAGATCATCGCCTGCTCAGGCACCAGCGTCATGCTGACGGGGGCCATGCGGCACCTCGGCATCCCCGCCCGCTGGCTGGGAACGGCTACGGAACAGGGACCCGGAGCGTGGGACAGGAACGGCAACGGCCTCCTGGACGAAGGGGAAGCGGCCCCCTGCACCAACGGCCATCGGTATACCCAGGTCTGGCTGGGAATGCCCTACGGCTGGATCTGCTTCGATGGGACACCCGAGGGGCCCGACGAACAGGACTACGACGTCCCTCCTCCCCTCAGGCCCCAGTGGCGGTACATGACCCGGGCCGCCGCGGGCCACATCGCCGACCGCCGCGTCGTCCTCAACGTGGGATCCGAGTTCCTCCGACCTCTCTACAGGGAATTCAGGTACGACGAGAAGCTGGCCGTCGACAACAACTGCGGCGGAGACCAGCGCTACAATCTCCAGGGCCGCTTCGACAGACCGGAGTTCTGGCGCCGGCCCCGACACCGCATCCAACTCCAGAATCTCTGCTTTGTCGTGGATGTCGCCATCTCCGGCCCGCCCGAAACAACCACCGTAACCTGGCAGCTCAAGGGGGCCTGGGACCGGGACCCCGACGCAACCCTGTCCGTCTACCTCCAGGAAATGACCCCGAAAAGGGATAAGGTCACCAGGACCACGAAACTGGCCGCGGCGATTCCCTGTCGGATCCGGGCCGCGACCGTGGATATCTCGGCGCACGTGGGCAAACGCTGCCGGATCCTCATCAGAAAGGACGGCGACGGAGAGACGGGCGGTCAGTCGGCGGTCTTCGAGTGAGGGGCCCCGCGTCGGACAGAAATGCCGCCCGGAGACCGTGCGGCCTACTGGCGCGGCCGCGTCTCGCGGCCACCCCTCCGGCCTGCCGCAACACGCCTGCCGTCGATCGGCGACAGGCGGACGGCCGACTCCGTGCACCTGCCCGGTGTCCTCTCGATTTCCGCCAGGCAGGATGCCGGGTAAGGAAGGGTAAGGCTTCCGTGCCGGGGACGAATGCCGGGCCGAACCGGAGACTGCCATGGATCCACTCACGGCAGGCGGATTCCGTGCCGCCGCTGGCCGTGCCATTCGTCGGCTGAGACGCGTGGTCCGGCGCAAGGGCAACGACGCATCCAGGACCGCGCCGCTTCCCCCAGTCGAGTCCGTGCCGCAGCCTGAGCACGCACCTGGTGTGACCCTGCACACCAGCCTGGCGGCCTGGACCGCCATCTGGTTCGAGCGTTTCCGCGACGCCATTGCGGCACGGGCGACGCCGAGCCCCCCGCTGCCGCCGCCCCCTCGGCCCCACACCTGGCCGCTGATGGTCATGCGGAGCCTGAACCTCCTCGATCCACTGTTCCTGGCCTCGGGACCGGTGCTGCTCGTCGCCATGGCAGCCGATGCCCTCGGCGTCGTGCTGGGTGTCCCCTCCCTGTTCGAGCGCTGGCCGGCGCTCGACCGGTTCGTCCTCCCGGCGGCCCTGGCGGCCTCGGTGGGGTACTGGACAAACTGGCTGGCGCTCAAGATGCTGTTCCGACCGCGGGAGCCGGGGTGGCCGTTGTGGCAGGGCGTGGTGCCGCACAGACGGCGGGACTTGGCCACCATCCTCTCCCGGGAGATCAGTCACCGCCTGCTCAACCGGGAGGTTGTCCGCACCTGGCTGCACGAGACCAACCTCGTCCCCGATCTCGTCCTTGCCGCCCGAACCGCCACCCACGAAATGCTGCGGGATGGCAAGCTCCGGGCGGAAGTCAGTGCCGCGATCTACCGCCGGATCGAAAGCTACGCAACCAGCGAAGAGTTCCGCAACCTGGTGATCGGGGAAGCCGAAAAGCGCCTGCAGGTGTTCACGGGACAGGGATTCGTCGAAAAGGCGGCGGCCCTCCTGCAGCCTCTGTGGGGACCTCGGGCGGTCGCCCGCCTCGAGCACTTCCTGGAACACAGCGACCTTCCGGAACTCCTGCGCGAGCATGTCCTGCCGCGCGTGGAGGCAATGGTGAACACTGCCCCGCCACTCGTGCAGGCCCCGGGACGCGTGGAGGAAGCACTGACGGATCTCGTGATCGAGACCTTCGAGGGAGTCGATCTTCCCGGAATGATCGCCATGCGGCTGGAGAGCTTCGATACGCGGGAGATGGAAGCTCTGCTGACCGGGCCGGTGGTGCACGAACTGCGCTTCGTCCAGGTCGCCGGCGGCATCTTCGGACTGCTCGCAGGCCTCGCACTGCTGTGGATGCCGGCACGAATCGCACTCTTCGCGCTGGTCCTGACCCTCGCCGTGTGGTATGGGCTCTGGAGAACCTTGCGGCATCCGTCCCAGGCTCAGGCCTGACCCGCGGAGGCCTTCCTCCAACGCCGAGAGCCAATTCTCGGCCCGCTGCGCAGCCGCCATGGCCATACATGGCGCCGGATCGTGCTTCGGTCTCCCGGTCCACACTTTGCAAAGTGTGGACTGACAGACGACCTGATACTCCTGCCACACTTTGCAAAGTGTGGACTAAAAGAAACTGCCATCGTTCTGCCACACTTTGCAAAGTGTGGACTGACAGACGATCTGATACTTCTGCCACACTTTGCAAAGTGTGGACCGGAACGCCGAGCAATACCCGTTTCCGCAGGCCTGCTCGGGTACGTCCTTCTCCCGCCCGGGGGCGCCACGGATGTTCCTGGTCGCAGCCCTGAGCGCGTTTCCCCCCCCCCGTTACTTCTCGACAGGGACCACGATGCCGCGCATGATGATATTCTGGCAGAACACGAAGACCAGCAATGTGGGGATGCCGGCGATGATGAGCGACGCGTAGACAACTCCCAGGCCGCTGCGGCGTTGGAGTTGGTACAGCCACACCATGAGGGTCCACATGCGTTCGTCCTGGCACAGCAGCAGTGCGAACATGAAGTTCGAGTAGGCCATGGTAAAGGTGTTGAGGGCGATGACGGCGAGGATCGGTTTGGATAGGGCCATGGTGATGTTCCAGAACATGACCCACTCACTGGCGCCGTCGATCTGGGCGCTCTCGTAGAGTTCCTGTCCCAGGGAGTCGAAGAAGCCCTTGAGGAGGAAAACGGAGTATCCGTTGGCCATCCCCGGCAACAGGAGGGCCGCGAAGGTATTCAGCAGTCCGAATTGGCGCAGCATCAGGAACACGGGGATCTGCGTGACCATGGGCGGGAATGCCATGGTCAAGAGCAGAAAGAGGAGGATCTTGTAGGTGGTGGGCATGCGGAACCGGCTCATGGCATAGGCGGCCAGGGGATTGACGATCAGGGCCAGGACAATGGCCAGCGAGCAATAGACCACCGTGTTGAAGATGCCCCGGCCATGGAACACCATGTAGTCCAGGACGGTACGGTAGTTCCGGGTACAGAACTCCAGGCGCAGCGCCTTCCGATCCCGCAGGAACTCGAACCAGTGAAACTCCCTCTGCGGCGGCAGGATGTCGGCCATGCTCGCATAGGCCGTGCCGAGGTCGCGGTTGAGGTCCGCCAAGGTCCCATACCGGGAGGTCAGCCACTCCCGGAAACGGATGTCCGGGGAGGCGACGACGAGGTGTTCCGGCGCGATCCTGTGGAGGACTCCCCCCTCGGCTTCGTGCCAGCCGGCGATGAGGCTCTCCCAGTCGCTGAGCTGTACTCCTCCCGTGGGCGCCTCCGTGGTCAGGGGAATCTCTTCGAATGCGCCATGCTGCGTCCCGTAGCGTTCGTTGAGCTGCGCGATGGTACCGTACTTGGCCCGTAGGAAGGTCCGGTAGACGTCGGCCGCCGCGGGATCCACATGCACCCAGAGCAGGTTGAGGGTATTGCGGACAAACACCTCCCAGTCCTCCCTCACCTTCCCGGGTGCGGATTCGGGATAGCGGGGAGGGAGATGGACCTCGCGGTAGGAGGCGTGGGCGGTACCGTGGAGGCGGTTGTACTCCTCGATGGCGCGGGTGTACTGGGGTTTGAGAAACAGCCGTTTGTAGAATCCCTCGATGGAGAAGACGTAGCGCGTACCATGCCCGCGTTCGCCCTTGAACTCCCCGAAGGCCATGGCATATCGGTCCTCCGGGGGACGGTTTCTCCGGATGGTGTAGTCTTCGGGACGGACGAAGAGGCTGTTCCAGGTCACGAACTCGGTCCCCAGCTCCCGGTTGAGGGCATCGACGTCGCCGTCGAAGCGCGCGATGAGCCTGTGCTTGAACAGTCTCAGTTCGCGGGGGACGGTGCGGGACACGATGGTGCCGGTGTAGCCCAGGGCGCTGGCGTGCTCGGCGAGTCCGCCACGGTCCAGAAACTCCCTCCAGGCCGCCACCAGATGCTCGTTGGGATTCGCCGGAGGCTCCAGGACCTCGAAGGATGCAACATCCGAGTCGTAGGCCATGTTCATGGCGTCCAGGGACTCGTTGAACAACCCCTCGATGTGCTTGCGGTACAGCACCGTGTCGCTGTAGAGAAAACGGGGGATCGCCGAGAAGTCGCTGACGTCGACGCCGCTCTTGGTGCTGCCGGCCACCATGATCAGCAGCGGGTAGACCATGGTGACCGAGCCCAGGACAAGCACCGCGTAGATACCGGCCACCAGCAGGCGTACGCGGGGCGCTCGCCGCCCGACACTGGAGATGATCGGCATGAGCCGCTGCATCCTCCTACGTCTTGTTGCCCGTAGCGCGGAACTCGACCCTGGACAGGATCCGCAACTGGTAGACGGTGAACCCGATCAGCATCAGGCCCAGCAGCCAGGCCATCGCCGTAGCCTCGCCGAAGTTGAGGTACATGAAGGCTTTGTAGAAGATGTGCAGGCCGATCACCTCGGTGCCCTTGCCGCCTCCGGTCATGGCGAGGATGTTGCCCGTGGCGGCATACCAGGAACGGATGAAAACGCCCACGAAGTTGATGATGATCAGCGGCCGCAGGGTCGGGATGACGGTGAAGAGGATCTTGTCGATGAAGGTGGCCCCATCGAGGTCTGCGGCCTCGTAGTAGTCATCGGGAATGCCCTTGAGGGCGGCCAGGTAGATGAGGCAGCCGGGGCCCATGCCGGCCCAGACCATGGGCAGGACGCAGCAGAGCATGGCCATATCGGCATCGTTGAGCCAGGTGTAGGGTTCGGGCAGGGTTTGGAAGAGGGCCCGGGAAAAGGGCACCCCCTGCTGGTGGAAAATGGGCCTGGCGACCGCGAAACAGGTGTAGAACAGGACGGCGCCGATGAGAAAGAACAGGGCTCCCATGCCGTACATCTCGTGGTAGACCATGCGTTGCGCGAAGGCGAAGGCGACAGCGAAGAGGACCAGGCCGATGAGGAGGAAGCCCGAGGCCGGGATGTGCATCACGACGGCATTCAGGGCACCCCGTTCGGTGGGATCGTAGAAGGACTTCCAGAGGAGGATCACCACCAGCCCCGTGATCACGGCGGGAAGGTAGAACAGGGTACGGAACAGGATCTTGCCGTGCGGCACCTCCTGCAGCAGGACCGCCAGAATGACGGGTGGAAGAAAGGTCAGGCTGACCACCAGGGTGGCATAGCGCACGCTGTTCCAGATCGCCATCCAGAAATCCCGGTCCCAGATCACGTTGGCATAATTGTCCAGCCAGACCAGCGTCGAGTCCCCCATGATGCGGTACTCCTGGAAGGACATCACCGAGCCCCGCAGCAACGGCACATAGGACCAGACCAGGATGCTCAGGACCGCCGGACACAGCAGCACGTAGCCCCAGGCGTAGCGCCGGAACTGCCACCCCCGCCGTTCCCCGGCGATCACCGGGGGCGTGAAGGCCTGGATGACCCAACGGAACATCACCACGAACACCACCACGATCGCGAGCAGAGCCGCGACCGCGCTCAGACGACGTTTGAGCATCTCCCGGGGAGGCACGACGCCGAGCATCTCCTTGCGGGCCTTGGTGGCGGCGGTCCGCAGCAGGTCCTGCAGCACATCCAGGCGTTCCTCGTCGTTCTCGGGGAGGTCGCCGTCGAGGGCCATTTCCTCGGCCTTGTGGATGGGTTCGGTGAGGATGTCATAGGCGAGGTTGCTGTGTTTGCCGTAGGGTTCCGGCATGCCGCTGGCGACGGCGATGTCGAAGGTCTCGGCCCAGCCCCTGGGGGCGAGGCGGATGAGTTCGTCGTAACGGAACTCGCGCAGGTACTTCGGGTTGATGAAGCGTCCGAGGCCCCCTTCGACCATGATCCGGGTCTTGATCTCGACGGCATCCCGACTCTCGTAGAAACGGATGTACTCCCAGGCCGCGTCCCGCACCAGGGGATCGCGGATGCCGGCGAACAATCCCATCATGCGGCTGTTGAGTTCCCCGCCGCGGATGCGCTCGCCGTCGGGCCCGAGGGGAGGACCGAGGGGCACGGGGCACATGCCGGTGACGTCCGGGTTGATGGTGTGGAAGACCTTCTCGTCGATGTAGCTGAAGGCCATGGCGAGTTCGCCCCGATCCCACTTGATGTTGCTGTCCTGGGTTTCCTTGTAGGCATAGCCGTAGCGCGGCTTCCCTTCCGCGTCCGTCCACTTCTCGGTACAGAGACGGGTGTAGAAATCGAGCGCCACGGCGGCGTTGCGGGAGTCGAACACGGCCTGCCAGGCGTGCGACGTATCGTCGTAGACCAGGATGTCACCCCCCGCCGACCACAGGAAGGTGATCCAATACCAGGACTCGTGCTTGCCGCGACCCAATTGCATCCCGTAGATGCCCTTGGCCGGGTCCGTGATCCGGCGGCAGGCGGCGTAGAGATCGTCCCAGGTCCAGTCCTTGTCCGGATAGGGGATGGCCTGCTCGTCGAAGAGGTCCTTTCGGTACAGCAGCACCTTGCCCAGGGCGCCGCCGTAGGGCACCGCATACACGCGCTGCACGCCGTCGCGCCCCCGGCGACGGATCACGGGCCAGATCTTGGGATGGATGCGGAAATCGAGTTCCTCGGGGGTCATGGCGGTCAGATAGCCGTCCTCTTCCCGGTCGAGGGGGTAGAGGAAGCTCTGTTGGATGTAGGTGTCGGACTTGCGGAAGTTGACGTACATGACATCCGGGGCAACCTTGCCGGCAATGGCCAGCAGATCGGTCTCCACGCCCTCCACCGTGATCCCGGAGAACTGCCGCAGGTCGATTTCGACCTTGTCCCACTTGTGCCGCCCGTACTTGCCCGGGTTGGCGGCGATCCGCGGTCGGATGCGTTCCTCGAAGAGGGCGGGGAAGCGTCGGATGAACTCACGGACTCCCGCGCTCTCGGCCCGGGAGAAGGTGTCCGTACGGCTGGGATCGGGGAGGAACCAGAGGGTGACATGGATGACCGTACGGTCCTCGCGGTCCTCCACCCATCCCCCCGCGGCGGACAGGGCCGACAGCAGTGCCCACGCGAGGCCCGCCAGGGCCCTGCCCGGGCGCGACCCTGCGGGGGACATGGCGTCGTGCCTGCGGTGCATCGATCTCATGCGACAGCCATTCCGGTCCGGGAGTCCATCGCGTTTGCAGGTCCCCGCGGGTCCTTAGGGCCCGCGCGGGAATAACTTCCCATTTTGCTGCAGCCAATCCCGGTTCCTGGCAAGACGCGAGCGCAGCGGGCATACCCGCAGTGGTACGTCCCGAGCGAGCAACGCCGCCAGGGAGCGGGAGCGGCGCAGCCCTTCGGGGCGA
>JAFGRS010000598.1 GCA_016935045.1 Lentisphaeria bacterium
CGAGTCCATTGTCCATGGTCCATGGTCCATTGTCCATGGTCCTTGCAGCGCAATGAGATGTGTAGCATTTCCGAGACGTCAGGTTAGTTCTGTTCGATCGCACGCCCGGTCCGCCGCCTTCAGGACCCGGGCTCCGGCGCGGCTGCCGCGATGCGGCGCAGGGCCGGATAGGTTTCGAGGAGCGCCGGCGGGACGGGAACCTTCTGCCGCAGCAATTCGCTCTTCAGGCGCAGGGCCGCGCTGAGTCCCTTGCCCTGGTAGTGGTTGTTGGCGACAATGGTCAGGCTGCGGACCTGGGGCAGCAGGGAGCGGGCGGTTTCCGCGAGTTCGCCGATCTCGCTGTCGGAGTAGTCGTAGTTGTACGGTTCGTGGGGCTCCTTGACGCTGGCAAACCACCCCTCCGCGTTGCGCCCGTGCAGGCGGAAATACCCCTCCGCTGCGCCGAGGTTCGCACGGGCGCGGAACGAGTCCCGCGCCATGGGGTAGTCGAGGACCGCCACGCTGACTCCCAGGGAGCGGAGGAACTCCCGGGCGCTGTCCCCCTCCCAGTACCCGTGGCGGACCTCGACGATGAGGTGCGCAAAGTCCGCAAAGGCATCGCGGATCCACAGCAGCAGCCGGCGCGATTCGTCGTCGTCGCGGAAGTCGTAGCGGAACTGCGCCAGCAGCCCCCGCAGCATGCCGGCCTCGCGCAACGGGGTGAAGGCGGCGCGGAACTGCCTGGCCAGATCCGGGTCGCGGCGGAAACGGTGGGTGAAATCTTGGAATAGCTTGGCGGTAAAGAAGAAGCCGGGCTTGGCGGCGGTTCGGTGCACCCAGGACTGAACCGAGGCGGGAGTGGGAATAAGGTAGAAGGAACTGTTGACTTCGATCATGTCGACGAATCGGGCCAGATAGGCCAGAGGGTCCGCGGCATGGGACTCCTTCGCGGGAGCCGCGGCGGGAAGGACCTCCCCGTCGAACAGGGAGGGCTGCTTCACCGATGGGGGCAGGCGGTAGACGGTGTCCCGCCAGTCCGGGTAGCTCCATCCCGCCACCCCGAAAGCCAGTTCGGTGCCTGCCTGGACGGTTCCGGCCATGGCGTCGACTCCCGGTCTGTAGATGGCCCAGACGCTCCCCGCTGCACTCCCGCGGATCGGGAGGCGGCCGGGGTCAGTCCTCGACAAACTCCCGGTGCAGGGCCCGGATGCCGCCGGCGAAGTCCTGGCGTTCGATGATGAACTGCATATTGACCTGGCGCAGGCACTGATCCAGGGCGAGCACGTTGATCCCGGCCTCGGCCAGGGCCTTCGCGGCACGGTACAGAAGTCCCGGGATGCGCATGTTCGAACCGATGACGGAGAGGATCCCGACGGGCTGCACGCTGACCTGCGCCCCCGGAAAACGCTGGTGCATGATCTCGACGCAGTCATCGAGGCGCTTGGACTTTTCCGGGACGATGTGGGCGATGGTGTTCGCGTTGGTGTTCTTGGCGATGAAACTGATACCGGTGTCGGTCAGGGCCTTGGTCAGTTCGTGGTCGTACCCCACCTTGCCGACCATCTCCGGGTCGTAACACTCGATGGCGATGAGATCGTTGCGGCCGCAGATGATCTCGACGCGGGGGGCCGGCGAGACGTAGTCGCGCTGGATGAGGGTCCCGGGGTGTTCCGGGTCGAAGGCATTCTTGACCCGGATGGGGATGTTGCGGAGTTCCATCTCCTTGGAGGCCCTCGAGTGGATGGCCTCCATGTCCAGGTCGCTGAGCTGGTCGGCGATATCGAAATTCGTGTGGCCGATCACCTTGACCTTGTCGGCGCCGATCAGGACCGGGTCCCCGGTGCTCAGGTGGTACTCCTTGTGGATGATGCCCTCCCGCGCCTCGGTGAGCACCGCCACCTTGCTGAACGTGATCTCGCTGTAGCCCCGGTCATAGCGGCTCATGATTCCTTCGTCGTACTTCACGTACCCCGTCACGATGGGCATTTCGGTGGCGACGTCCACCCCCGCGAAGCCCTGCCGGATGGCTTCGTCCATGGTGGTGATGTCCGTGTCCCGCCAGCCGGTGAGATCCACGAGGCGGGCGTTGACGCCGTGCCGGCGCAGGACGAGCACCGAGTTGTGGGCGCTGTGGGCTTCCCCGACCGCACTGAGCAGCTCCCGGCTCGGGGGCAGGTAGTGCCGGGGATGGAAGTGGCCGTAGGAACGCAGCCGCATGAGGTCGTTGAGGCAGTCCCAGACACCGTCGAGGCGTTCGTTGACGAACTGGTCGGCGGCCTCCTGATCGAGACCGATGGACGCGAAGGTCCGGTTCAGGGCGATCATCCGGGAACGGACTTCCTCCAGCGCCTCCTGCCAGTCCGGATCGCCGGCGGCGAACCGGGCATAGACGCCCGGCGAACCCGTCTTCTTGTCCTCGAGCAGCAGATTCGTGATGCCGCCATAGGCCGAGACGATGAACACGCGGTTGTACATCTCGGCGGCCGGACGCCTGCCGATGATGACATTCTCCATGATCTCGCCAAAGCGGCTCATGGACGTGCCGCCGATCTTCTCGACCGTGTGAACTCCTGCCATGACGGAGGACCTCGCTGCTCGGTGGCTGGCTGACGTGCCGGTTCCCGGACCGCACGGGCTGCGCGAACCGGCGTAATATAGGGATACGAGCCTCACGATCAAGGCCGGCCCCCCGAACCCCGTACTGCCTCCGTCCAATCCGAGAACCGGCTCAGC
>JAFGRS010000599.1 GCA_016935045.1 Lentisphaeria bacterium
CTCGGACGGACGACCCACGCTCGGCATGAGCGCCCGGGAACTCCTCCGCCGGCTCCTGGACACGGTGCCCGAAGCGCGCCTGATTCCGGCACACATCTGGACTCCCTGGTACGCGGTGCTGGGGTCCCGCGGTGGCTTCGATGCCATCGAGGAGTGTTTCGGCGACCTCACGCCCCACATCGTGGCCGTCGAGACGGGTCTCTCCTCCGATCCTCCCATGAACGGCCGGGTCAGCGCCCTGGATCGGTTCACCCTGGTCTCCAACAGCGATCTGCACAGCCCCGGCAGGCTGGCACGCAATGCCACCGTTTTCCTCTGCGAACCCTCCTACCCGGAGATCGTCCGGGCCCTCGAACAGCCCACCGCCGAAACCTTCGGCGGTACCCTCGAACTCTTCCCGGAACAGGGAAAGTACCACCTGGACGGACACCGCGCCTGCGGCGTCTGCCTCCACCCACGCGAGAGCCGGGACCGCAACAACACCTGCCCCCAGTGCGGCAAACCCCTCACCCTGGGGGTCCTGCACCGCGTCGAGACCCTTGCCGACCGACCGGAAGGCGCCCCGCGCCCCCATGCGGCGCCGTTCCGCTACCTGGTCCCGCTGCCGGACATCCTGGCCGAGATCCTGGGGCAGAGGGCCTCGGGCCGGCGGCTGTGCCGCACCTATCACGAGCTGCTGTCGCGCCTCGGGTCCGAATGCCGCATCCTGCTGGAGGCGCCCGAGGCGGAACTGGTTCGCGATGGCTCCCCGGAACTGGCGGCAGCCGTGCTCCGTCTGCGTTCGGGACGGGTGCGGCGCGAACCCGGTTTCGACGGCCGGTACGGCAGCATCCGCGTCCTCGACGACGCACCCTCCGGCGGCGAATGAACCCGCGCCGGCGCCCTGTCGGTGGTTGGGGGTCATTGCTCCGCGGCGAACTCCCGGGCCGTATCACGGCTCGCCCGGGGACTACCCCTTCGGGCCCGGCGGCGTTTCCCCCCGGCGGCGGACCTCGACGCCGGCGACGATCTGCCGGAGGATCGCGGCGGCGCAACAGAGACCGAACAGAGCCGGCATGTAGGACACGGTTCCCTGGGCGCGCTTGTCGCCCTCTTCCTCGGGGGCGGGGGCCTGGAAGGCATGACCGGCTCCCGGCAGCCGGATGGGAAGCTCCTCGGAGTACACCACCGTCACCCCGCTCGCGATCCCCAGGCGGCGCAGCCCCTTGCGGATGGCCCGCGCCAACGGACACTGACGGCTGCGGCTGATGTCGTCCGTACGGATCGCCCCGGGAAGCAGCTTGTTCGCCGCACCCATGCTTGACACGACCGGGATGCCGCGGCGTACACACTCCGCCAGAAGGGCAATCTTCACGTCCGCGCGGTCCACCGCATCCACGATGCCATCCCAATGGCCCCGGAGCCGGTCGGCCACCCCATCGGGCTCGATGCATTCCGGCAGGGGCACGACCTCGCAGTCGGGGTTGATGTCGCGGATGCGGGCTGCCATGACCTGGACTTTGGGCTGCCCGAGGGTGCTGACCAGGGCCGGGAGCTGGCGGTTGATGTTGCTGGCCTTGACAACGTCGAAGTCGACCAGGACGAGGTGTCCGACGGCTGCCCGCGCCAGGGCTTCCGCGGCATAGGACCCGACGCCGCCGACGCCGAAAACGGCCACCCGGGCCCGGCGCAGGAGCGCCAGGCCCTCCGCTCCCACCAGGAGCCGCAGGCGCTCGAATGGCTCGCCGGCCGTCGGCATGTCCGGTGTCCGTTGCGTTGACGCTGCTCTCGGAATCGCCCGTGTCGCCCCGTCTGTTCCGGCGGGGGTGCGGACGGTCCGGAACCACGGGGGACGCTCAGTGTTTGGCGGCGGCGCCCGGCAGGAGGGGGTCGATGACCACCTCGGCGAAGCGGCGCCCCATCAAATCGTAGCCGTCGCCATTGGGGTGGAGGAGATCGGGGAGGTAGTCGGCGATCCAGGCCTCGTCGAAGAGCGACAGACCATCCACCCCGTGCACCTGCCCGTCGCCCCGATCCTGCAGCCGCTTGACCGCATCGGCGACCTCCCGCCGCATCGCCTTCAGGGACAGTCCCACCGCATTGGCGGCATCCTCCCGCGGCGGCGACACGATGGGCGAGATCACCGCGATGGGGATCAGGGGATGCCGTTCCCGGAGGATGCGCACCATGCCGATGATGGCCGGACGGAAGGTGCGCGGTGACAGGCTCGCGGCGCCGCAGACGTTGATGCCCAGCTTCAGGCTGATGAAATCCGCCGGCAGGTCCCGGATCATGCGCGCCACCATGGGCTCCATGTGGCACTGGCCGCCGTATCCCAGGCAGGTCAGGTGCAGACCCCGCAGGCGGGCCGCCGTGGCCGGCCAGGTCCGGGCCGGGCTGTGGGCCGCGCCGCAGTGGCTGATGGAACTGCCGTAGGTGATCCACCTGGGACGCCTGTCCGGCGGCACGGAGAGGCCGGCCATCTGCTCCAGCAGGAGGGCGCGGATGCGGACGACGCTGGTCTGCCCGAACCACACTTCGAGGGTATTCTCGCCCTCCGGCAGGTCCTCGAACAACACCTGTTCGGCCCCCGGAGGGATGACGCCGGAAGCCAGGAGGTCCGCCCCGCGGGTGACGTCCACGGGGATCGGCCCGGAAACGGCCGCGACGGACACCCCGACCACCCGGGAATCGGTGCGGAAGCGCAGCCGTACCCCCGCCGCCATCTCCGCCCGCGCCGCCAACCCGTCATCGGGAGGGAAGAGGCAGCGGTCCTCGAAGGGCAGACGCCACGGCTTCAGCCACCCGTCGCCCTCCTCGAGCGACACGGCCCCCTCCATCATGGAAGCATCGACCCGTATCGTCTTCAGCACGGTTGCGGTCCTCCTTGGCATCCGGTTGATGCCGTGCACCCGGACGCCGGGCGCAGGCCTCCCCTACCATACATGGCGGATCGGCCGAGGCCCAGCCCGCCACCGTGGAGACCGTGCGGCCTACCGCAGGGCAAAGGTGCTGCGGAAACCATGGGCATGGGAGACAACGATCCGGCTCCCTGCGGGCCCGATTGCGACGACCGTTCGCGGCACTGAGGGAGGACGAGATCCTCTTGCTTTCGGGCCCATCCCGCGGCGCGCTACTGCCGCGTCGGGTCACCGGCATCCGGGGGGAGAGTGGCGTTCCAGTCCATGACGGCTCGCCGCAGCCGTTCGACGATTTCGGGGTTTTGGACAGCCACGTCGGTGTGTTCCGAGGGGTCGGTTTCGAGGTCGAAGAGCCGTGGTGCGGTCCCTTGGTAGTCGACGACGAGTTTCCAGCGTCCGTGGCGCGCGGCGAGGTCGGGGTTGGGGTTGTCCCTGGTGCCGGATCTGTCGGGAGGCCGGCGCCAGAAGATGGGGGCTTTTCGGCTGGCGTGTTCACGGCCGAGGAGCGTAGGGGCGAGGTCTTCCCCGTCCAGAGTTTCACCTGGAGGTGGCGCGACGCCGGCGACGGCATAGAGGGATCGGTTCAGGTCGATGGCGGCAAACGCGGATTCGCGGTTGACGGTCCCCGCCACACCGTCCGCCAAAAGCCCCGGGGCCCAGACGACGAGAGGGGATCGGATGCCCCCCTCGTAGAGCCAGCCCTTGCCGGCCCGCAGCGGCTCGGACCTCCCCGCGCCATCCTCGGGACCGTTGTCCGAGGCCAGCACGATGAGGGTGCGTCGGCGCAGTCCCGGGTCGTCGCGGATACGGTCGAACAGCACCCCAAGCTGCTCGTCCATGGCCCGGAGAACAGCCTGGTACAGGAGCCGCTTGCTGCCGTCGGTCCCGTCCCGCAGGGCCTTGGGAGGGAAGAACGGCGAGTGCACATCATCGGGCCAGAGGTTGAGGTAGAAGGGCCGTCCCGCGACCTGCGCTTCATCGACGAAGGCGACGGCTTCCCGGACGAAGGCGGCGGTCACCTGGGCGCGGTCCTCCCAGCGTATCGGTCCACGCCCGAGAGCGGCGGAACCCAGGTCGTGCCGGCGCGGCCGGCCCCCGTCGTAGGCGTCACACAGGGGCAGCACGCGGGGGCCGAGTCCCTCGAAATTGGTCAGGCTGCGGTCGAAACCGTACTCGGTGATCAGGGGCGCGTCGCCGACGTCACGCTGTCCGCCCATGTGCCATTTGCCGAAATGCCCCGTGGCGTAGCCTGCTTTTCCGAGTTCCCGGGCGAGGCTGGGTGCGGCGGGGTCGAGCCACTGTGCCAGGCCGCGGTTGCGGTTGGCCTCGCGGCGGGCGAGGAAGGAGGAGATGCGCCAGCGCTGCGGGTACTGGCCGGTCGTCAGGGCGGTCCGCGACGGCGAACAGATGGGGGCGTTGACATAGAAGTTGGTGAAGCGGATGCCCTCCGCGGCCAGCCGGTCGATGTGGGGCGTGGCGCCCTGCCTGCCGCCGAAACAGGACAGGTCGCTCCAGCCCATGTCGTCGACCAGGACGACGACGATGTTCGGCGCCTGGGCGGAGGCAGGAGGTTTCGCCGGCGACGCGAGCGAGGCAAGCAGGAGAACGACGGGCAGACTGCGGCACGGAAGGCCGGCGATTGCGTGGCGCATCGCCATCCTGTCACCTCCTGCGGACCGTGCCCGGCGGGTGCGCCGGCGATCCGCGGCAGATCCCCGCGCGTGGCAAAACAGCCGCGAACGTCAGCGGGCCTGCCGCGGCGCCCCGGAGGCCCGGGGGAGACGTTTCCCGGCTGCCGACTATAGCACCCGACCGGGAAGACACCAGCAACGACCGGGACCCGACCGCAATGCCTCAGTCCAATCCGAAAACCGGCTCCCCGCCACCACTGTCCTTGTGGCAGTGGAGCGACGATCCGGGAGAAGGCGGGAAAGAGCGACGGCGCCCCCCATCTTTCCCCTCATCGGCGCTCCACTGGGACGAGTCCGGCGGCGGCATCACGCGGAAGCTGAGCCCCGCCGAGGGTCGTGCGGGGTGGAACGCACGGTGGGAAACCGCGCCCCCTCTTCTCGCGGGTACGGCGTCCCCGCGCGACATTCGTGTTCTTTGCGTGTTTCGCTTACTCCGCAGGCCCTTGCCCCCCCATTGACGCCCGGCCCTCGCCGTGGTACGGTGGGTCAAGGGATGCCGAGGGACCGGCGGGACCGACGAATCCGGCAGGCCCGGGTGGCGGAACGGCAGACGCAACAGACTTAAAATCTGTTTTCCCCTTGGGAAGTGCGGGTTCAAATCCCGCCCCGGGCACCATCTCCAGAGCGCCCCGCTGTGCGGCGGCCGGGAGGGAGAACGGAGACGAGCGGAGGGGAGGGGAAAACGGACACGAACGGACACCTACGGACGGGGGAATGGAGATCCCGGCCCACACGCCCCGCCTCCCCTGTCCCCTCCCCCTCC
>JAFGRS010000075.1 GCA_016935045.1 Lentisphaeria bacterium
GGGCAGGGCCGCCCTGGACGCCGGCAAACACGTCTACGGCGAAAAACCGCTCACCGTCACCCGCGCCGAAGGCAGGGAACTGCTGCAGACCGCGGCCGCCAAGGGGCTTCTGGCCGGCAGCGCCCCCGATACCTTCCTCGGCGGCGGCATCCAGACCTGCCGCAAGCTCATCGACGACGGCTGGATCGGGGAGCCCGTCGCGGCCACGGCCTTCATGCTCTGCCACGGCCACGAGTCCTGGCACCCCGACCCCGAATTCTACTACGAGGTGGGCGGTGGGCCGATGTTCGACATGGGACCCTACTACCTGACCGCCCTCGTCAACCTGTTGGGGCCCGTGCGACGGGTCACGGGATCGACCCGCATCAGCTTCCCGGAACGCCTCATCAGCAGCGAGAAAAAGCGCGGCAAACGGGTCAAGGTCGAGGTCCCCACGCACGTGGCAGGCGTCATGGATTTCGCCTCGGGCGCGGTCGGCACCATTATCACCAGCTTCGACGTCTGGGGACACGTGCTGCCCTTCATCGAGGTGCACGGCTCCATCGGCTCCCTCCTCGTACCCAACCCGAATTCCTTCGGCGGCCCCGTCAAGGTGCGCCTGAGCCACGACAAGGAACCACAGTGGCGCGATGTGCCTCTGACCCACGCCTATACCGAAAACTGGCGCGGGATCGGGGTGGCGGACATGGCCTATGCCGTTGCCTTCGGGCGCAAGCATCGGGCCGGCGGCGAACTGGCCTACCACGTGCTCGACCTGATGCACGCCTTCCACGACGCCTCCGACCAGGGACGCCACATCCTCGTCGAGAGCCGCTGCGAGCGGCCCGCCCCGCTCCCCGTGGGCCTGCGCGAAGGCTCCCTGGATTCCTGAAAGGCCGGACGCCGCAGGCACCGGGTGACTCCGGGGACACGGGGCCAGGCATGGCGCAGGCTCTCTTTCCCCCGGGTCCTCTGGGGCGTCTCGGTCCCAGCGGTCCTGTTGGTCGTCTCCGCCCTGCCGCCCTTTTCTTGAAGTCACGGCATCCACGGCCTATTGTTCTTTCATGGAAGTCCGCAGCGGCGGGAGTGGACTGGGTGTCTTGCCGCTGGAATGCATGCGCTGCCGCACCCCTTCCCGACCGTGCCGGTTCGAGTGCCGTCGCATCCGTGCCTGCTGCCCGCCGCGCGGGGATTGGCACATGCCCTGCTCATTGCTTCCACGGAACGCCGCAATCGCCATGCAGCCAACCCGTCATGACAAACAGCATTGACGTTGTATGCCTGCCGCATGGCATGGAATGTCAAGGAGGCCGGGGCCATGGAAGAGTTTCTCATCACCCTGGGGGTGGTTGTGCTCGGGGTGCTTGTGGTCCTGAGCGTCTGGCGTCTGGTTCTTCTCGTTCTGATTCACCGCCGGCAGTGTGAGACGCAGCGGCGTCTGGGGGAAGTGGAGCGGCATCTGCGCCTGCTGGCAGCGGGGGAGGTTTCCGGCGTGAGCGAGGCCGAGGAGACGGCGGCCGCCGGCGCCGGCGCCGTTCCGGTTTCCGCTGCGGGGGCGGGGGTGCCGCGGAAGCCGGCGCTTCCGCCTCCGGTCCCCTCCGCTACGGGTCCCCTGCCGGGTGTGGCTGGCGCCGCAATCGCCGGGGCGGCAGCTACGGCGGGGGGAGTCGGTGGTCCTCTTCCCCCCTTACGGCCTGTCGTGGCGGGGCCTGCTCTTCCTCCCGTGCCCCCTTCTCCGGCGGTCCCGGCATCCGCCGCGGCCCCTGCGGAGGGACCGGCGCCTCCGGGTCCGGTGACGGAATCCCTGCACCGGGTCGAGCGGGCGGCCCTGACGATGCTCCGGAAGGCATGGAACTGGATCGTCGTCGGGGAGGAGTACCGCGATTCGGGCAAGACGGTGGAGTACGCGGTGGCGACCACCTGGCTTGTCCGTCTCGGCGTGGTCCTGATCGTGGTCGGGATCGGTTTTGGCCTGCGCTACAGCTTTGTCAAGGGCATCATTGGTCCGGGTGGGCGGGTGACGTTGGGGGCGTTGGCCGGGGTGGCGCTGATTGGTGGGGGGCTGCGTCTGCTGGGGCGTCGGTATCATCTTCTCGGCCAGGGCCTCTGCGGCGGCGGCCTGGCGACGCTCTACGTGACCTTCTTTGCGGCCTATCACTTCGATCAGCTCTTCAGCGGCTGGGTGGCCTTCGGTCTGATGGGAGTGGTGACGGCGGCGGCGGGTGTGATCGCGGTCAGCGCGTCCTCGCTGCTGATCGCGGTCCTGGGGATCATCGGCGGCTACCTGACGCCCTTTGTGCTGACGGGCAGCGAGGCGGGATACGGCAGCTTCTTCGGCTACCTGCTGCTGCTGGGGTGCGGCATCCTGGCCATCAGCCATTTCCGGCAGTGGATCCTGCTGAACTACCTCGGCATGGGGTTCACCTACGTCCATGTTCTGCGCACCCTCCAGCTCCACTACCGACCCGAGCATTTCGCCCGGGTGATGCCCTTCCTGGTGTCCTTCTTCGTGCTCTATTCGGCGGTGACCATCGTCTACAACGTGGTGCACCGCCGACAGGGGACTCTCCTCGAGGTCCTGGGGCTGTTCCTGAACTCGGGGGTGTTTTTCGGCCTGGGTCAGGATCTGATCCGCAGGTCCTACGACCGCGAATGGGTGGCGTTGCTCACCGTCGCCCTGACCATGGTCTACGTCGGGCTGGTCTATGCCTTCCTGCTGCGGGGGTTGCGGGACCGGGCCCTGCTGCTGGCCCTGCTGGCGCTGGCCGGTTTCTACGCCGCCACGACCATGCCCCTGCTGCTGTCCCGTCAATGGCTCACGGTGAGCTGGGCCGTGCAGGCCTTCCTCATGGTGTGGCTGAGCCGGCGTCTGGACAGCCGTTTCCTGCAGGCACTCGGTTGTGTGCTCTACGGGATCGTGGTCTGGCGTCTCTTCCTGCTGGATTTCGCCGGGGCCTTTCGTCACGCCGGGGCGCCGCCGCCGTTGGAGCGCTATCTGCGCGATCTTGGCGAGCGGGTGTTGGTGTTCGGCGTTCCGGTGGCTTCCTTCGCCGGCGCCTGGCATCTGCATCGCCGTGCGCCCCGGATGGCCGGCACCCTCTCGGTCCCCCGGGAGGCGGATACCGGGGTGATGGTCCGGGATTCGGTGGGGATGGTGTGCTTCGTGGTGCTCGCGGCCCTGGCGGCGTTCGTGTATCTCCATCTCGAACTCAACCGGATGTTCGCGGTGGTGTTCGATCCCCTGCGCCTGCCGATGCTCACGGCGCTGTGGGTGGGCCTCGCCCTGGCGCTGCTGGCGGTTCGGGGCGGCATTCCCGGCGGTAGGTGGCTGGACGCCATGGTCTGGGTCGTCGTCGCGGTGATCCTGCTCAAGCTGCTCTGCGTCGACCTCGACGGCTGGCGGTTCTCCGGCGGCAGCTTCCGCTTCGGCGGGCCCTACTCCTGGCTCGAGGCGGCCATGCGCGTCCTCGATTTCGGCCTCGTCGTCGCCTTCGCCGCGGGCGTCGGATCCATGCTGCGCCGCGAGGGCCGCTTCGGCGGCCGGCTGTATGCCGGCATTGCCCTGGTCGTCGCGTTCGTCTATCTGACCATCGAGACCAATACCGTTCTGCATTTCTACGTGGCGGGACTGCGCCCGGGAGGCATCTCCATCCTCTGGTCCCTCTTCGCCCTCGGCATGGTGGTCGGCGGCGTCGCCGGGGGGGCCCGGTCCCTGCGCCTGTGCGGGTTGCTGCTGTTTGCCGTCGTGGGCCTGAAGGTCTTCTTCGTGGACCTGGCACACCTGACCGCCGTCTACCGCATGGTGGCCCTCGTGGCCATGGGCATCATCATCCTGCTGGGTTCGTTCATCTACCTGAAAAACGCCGAGCGCTTCCTGCACTCGGGAGAGACGGGAGACAGACCGTGAAAGCCCTGGCACTCGTCGCCTTCGTCCTGGTGCCCGCCCTCGCCGGGGAGGAATTCGCCACTCTGCGACCAACGGCCGGAGGCGTCCACCGGGAAGCCCTGGCCACCATCTTCTTCGACCGGGATGTCTATGGCGCCACACGCGATGCCTTCCCGGATGTCCGCGTCCTCACGGCGGAAGGGCAGGCCGTGCCCTTCCGCCTGGATCTGCACCGCGAACTCCGCACGGCCTTCAGCGAACGCTTCGCCAAGGGAAACGTACGCCAGTTGACGGCCGCGGCCGACAATCGGCTGGAGGTCCTCCTTGCGCCCCCCGACCCCGAGCTGAGCGGGGTCGAGGACACCCCCCCGTGGTGCCTCGAAGTGCTCACGCCGCTGACCGATTTCGAGAAGTCCGTGTCCGTGTCCGTGCAGCGTGCCGGCCAATGGGAACCGCTGGTCGAGGAGCAGACCCTGTACGACTACCGGCGTTTCATGGATGTGCGCTCCTGCCGTATCCTCCTGCCGGAAGCGCCTGCGGCGGATCTGTACCGTGTGGTCGTGCGCGACGTCACCGATGCCGACGCCTCCGCCTTCGTGGAACTGACGCGTCGCAGCGGGGGCGGCGCCCTGGACCAGGAGACCATCCGGAGTGTTCTGCGGAAGAGAGACTTCCGCATCGATGCCATACGCTTCGGCTACCGGGTCCGCAGGGATCGGGAGACGGCGCCGGCGACGCGGGAATACCCCCTGCACATCCTCGAGAAGACCGAGGACCCCGAAGCCAAGACGACGGTGCTGACGGTGGCCTGCGACCGCCTCCCCGTGCGCGAGATCGTGTTCCACACCGACAGCCGGAACTTCAGCCGGACAGTCACGGTGGAGACGCGTGAAGCAGACGCGGACGGAGTGGTGCTGTGGCGGCGCCTGGGATCCGGCAACATTCGTGTCCTCCGCTTCCGCGAAATCCAGGAAGCCCTGCTTTCCGTGCCGCTGCGGGAGTCCCGGCCGGAAGCCCTGCGGATCACGGTGGAGAACCGGGATTCGCCCCCCATCGGGATCGCGGGGGTCACCGGCGTCTGTTCCGTGCATCGCGTGCTGTTCCTTGCCGAGCCGGAGGTTGCGTACCTCCTGGCATATGGCAGTGCCAAGGCGGGAGCGCCACGCTACGACGCGGAGGTCCTGGGACGGCTCGCGGCGCTGGCCGAGGGGGAGACAACGGTGCTCGAGCTGGCTCCCGTGGGTGAGCGCACGCCGACTCCGGGGCCCGGGCCGCTGGCGCGCCTGTTTGAGAGCAAGCTGACCATCGGGGCTGCCATCGCCCTGGTACTGGCGGTCCTGGGCTATGCCATGCTGAGGGCCCTGCGCGGCATGGACCGCGCCGGTACGGGTCCGGGGGATGCTTAGGGCTGAGGCGGCCGCTCGTTGCGGAGTTCGCGCAGGAGTGCGGGGATCATCTCGAAGAGGTCACCCACCACCGCATAGTCGGCCATTCCCAGGATGGGCGCGTCCGGGTCACGGTTGATGGCCACCACAAGGTCGCTGTTCTGCATCCCGACGATGTGCTGGATGGCCCCCGAGATCCCACAGGCCACGTACACCTTGGGCTGAACGGTCGTCCCCGTCTGACCCACCTGGTGCGGATAGGGCAGCCATCCCGCGTCAACCACGGCGCGACTGGCGCCCAGGACCCCTCCCAGAGCCCTGGCCAGCTCCGCCACCAGGGAGACCCCGGCGGGGCCCCCGACCCCATACCCCGCCGAGACGATGACCTCCGCCTCCCGCAGGTCGACGCCTGCGGCAGCCCGGGGGACGAAATCCAGCCACTGGAAGGAGGCGGCTGCGAGGGGCGCCGGCAACGCCAGGCGATGGATGGGACCGCTGCGGGACGCGTCCGCCGTGGGCCTGGGCAGCACACCGGGCCGGACCGTCGCCATCTGCGGCCGGTGGCGTTCGCAGGTGATCGTCGCCAGGATGTTGCCGCCGAAGGCCGGACGGGTCTGCAGCAGCAACCCCGTCTCGGCATCCACGCGCAGCTCCGTGCAGTCGGCCGTGAGTCCCGTGTGCACCTCGACCGCGACCCGCGGCAGCAGGGCGCGGCCGATGGCCGTGGCGCCCCCGAGCAGAATCCCGGGCCGATGCTCCCGGATGAGGGCCGACAGAAGCAGGGACCATCGGCGGTCATCATAACGGTCGAGTCCCTCGGCCTCGACGCAGTACACCTCGTCGGCACCGAAGGCGATGGCCTCTCCAGGACTCCGGACCAGACCGCTGCCGAGAAGCACCGCGCCGACACGCACTCCCAGGGCCGCGGCCAGGGAAGGGGCCAGCCCGAGAAGTTCCCGCGACACCGACACCAACCGATCCCCATCCGGCTCGCGCTCGCAGAAGACCCAGACGTCCCCCCGGGGCCCCTCGGGCACACCGGCCCCCGCACCGGCTGCCACCCGCTCGATCGCCCCGAAACGCTTGCAGGCCGGGATGCAGGAGCCGCACAGGGTGCAGGCGTCGTAGTCGATGACGGCCTTGCCGTCCTGCATGCGAATGGCGCCGAAGGGACAGGCCTTCACGCACAGGGTGCATCCCCTGCAACGGTCGGCGATGATCCTGATCCCGGGCCCGGCCACCCCGCGCCTCCCCTACCCGTCCAAACCCACCGCGGCACGGACGCGGTTCAGGGTCTCCCGGGCCGCGGCCCGCGCCCGGGCCGCTCCGGTGCGCAGGATGTCCTCGACCAGGTCGGGGTGTTCCAGGAGTTCGCGCCGCCGCTCCCGCATGGGTCCGAAGAACTCCTCGTACTTCTCGGCCAGCGCCTGTTTGGCGTGTCCGTAGCCCATGTTGCCGGCCCGGTAGCGCTGTGCCAGGGCCTCGCGTTCCGCCTCGGTGGCCATGAGCCGATAGAGGGCGAACACGTTGCAGGCTTCCGGGTCCTTGGGGTCCTCCAGGGGCGTCGAGTCGGTGACGATCTTCATGATCCGCGAGCGGGCAGCCTTGCCCGCGGCGAAGATCTCGATCGTGTTGTCGTAGCTCTTGGACATCTTCTGCCCGTCCAGACCCGGCACCACGGCCACGTCCTCCCGGATCAGGGCCTCGGGCACCACCAGGATCTCCCCGTAGCGGTTGTTGAAGCGCACGGCGATGTCCCGGGTCACTTCCAGATGCTGTTTCTGGTCCTTGCCGACGGGCACCAGATGGGAACCGTAGATCAGGATGTCGGCGGCCATCAGCACCGGGTAGCTGAACAGACCGTGGTTCGCCTCGATCCCCCGCGCCACCTTGTCCTTGTAGCTGTGACACCGCTCCAGCAGGCCCACCGGGGTCATGCAGTTCAGGACCCAGGTCAACTCGTGGACCTCGGGAACATCGGACTGACGGAAAAAAGTGGTCCGCAGCGGGTCCAGACCGCAGGCGAGAAAATCCACCGCTACACCCCGACTGCGCTGCCGCAGCAACGCCGGATCCGGCAGCTGCGTCAGGGCGTGATAGTCGGCAATGAAGTAGAAACACTCGTTGCCGTCCTGCAACTCCACCGCCGGCTTCATCATGCCGAAGTAGTTGCCAAGGTGCAACGTGCCCGAGGGCTGAATGCCGGACAGTACCCGCTTCCGCTGCTGGTTCATCGTGTCGCGACCCCTATGGAAAAGAGCCTGTGCAGGTTATGGTACCCATGGTCTCAGAAGGACCTCTGTCGCCGGATCTGCGCCCGCGAGACCGCGGGCGGTCCAGACGGATAGGAAAAGACCTGTACTATACCCGCGCGCCGGGATCGGACAACCTGCCCCGGCACCGCGAGGGGCTGCTGCAAGGTCCCAACGCCGCCGCCGGGCTTGTCCCGGTGGAGCGCCGATCGGAGGGCGGGGAGGGGGTGCCGCCGCGCTCCCTCCACCCGAATCGGCGCTCCACTGCCGCAAGGGCAGTGGCGGCGGCAACGACCGCCTCCGGCAGGCGCCGGGGGCGGCACAGCGGGGGCACCATGGCCATGCGTTGGGAACACGGCGCGACTCGATCGTCGGGCACCTTCACCCTGCTCGAACTGCTCGTGGTCATCGCGATCCTTGCCATCCTGGCGGGACTGCTGCTGCCCTCCATCTCCCGGGCCCGGAACAAGGCCAGGAGCACGGCCTGCCTGGGACAGATGACCCAGATCGGACTGGCCTTCCGCATGTATCTCGACGACAGCGACGAGTGGATCCCACCCCTGTACCACGCACCTTCCCACACGATGTTCACCGACACCATGGCCGACTACGTCGGCTCCGACCAGATCTGGCTCTGCCCCGCCGGCGACAAGGGCGTACCCCTCGCCGAACGCGACACCCCGACGGGCATGCTGCTCCACTACGGCATGAACCTCTATGACTATGACGACGTCGACGGAGACGGCATCGACAACCACCTCCCCGGACCCGGGGGCCGAACCACCCGCGAAGTCGCCAACCCCGAAGGCGTCATCTGCTTCGCCGACGCCGACCCCCGATCCTCACCTCACAACATCGGCGGCGCCCAGAGCGGCACCCTCGAATGGCCCCTCACCAGCCTCGCCGAAAACCGCCACATGAGCGGTTACAACGCCCTCTACCTCGGCGGCAACGTCGCCTGGAAACGAAACCTCCCCAACCACGAGGAATGGTCCGCCCTGCGGCAATGACCCCCCA
>JAFGRS010000600.1 GCA_016935045.1 Lentisphaeria bacterium
GCAGTGTGTGCCCGCGCGGACACGGGCGGTCCAGAAGAACATGGGACGATTGGTGGCAGGGAGACTTCCCATGGTGTTGCCAGGCGGGCCTATCGGCATGTGTGCGGTTTTGCTGGCCGGCATCGGTGCCGCCGGGGTGTTCGATCTGCCGGTGGGGGCCGAACCGGGGATGGACGTCCCCTACATGCAGCGGAACGCGGGGGCGCAGGAACGTCCCGGGGCCCGTTTCGTCGATGGCAATGCCCACCTGACCTATGCCTTCGCAACGGCCGGGCTGTCCCGTCTCGCCCTCCGCCTGAGTCTGGCCAACAACTTCCGCGTCCAGGTTTCCACCGACGGGAGGAGCTGGAAGGAGGTGCTCAACGCCATGGCGATCCACGGGCGGGACCGGCACGACGGCGAACTGGGGGAGTACGCAGTCGACGCCTCACCGTTTCTTCCCGCCGAGGCCGTCTTCGTCCGTTTCCGGGACGCATCCGTGCTGGATGGGTGGGGGGCATACCTCACCCGGATCCGGATCGAGTCCGACGCGCCCGACACCCACGCGTGGACCTGGCGGGGGCCGCCCCGCACGCTGCCCGGCCTGGTGGAGGAATGGCTCGTGTTCGGGTCCTTCCCTGCCTCGCGTCGGGACGCGCTGCTGGCTGCCGCCCTGCCGCCCGGGGTCGTGGCCGAATCCCTGCTGCCGCCGGCGGAGGGCTCCTGGCGGGCCGTCGGCGCCCGCGGCGGCCGGGTCGATCTGAGACAGGCGATGCCGGCTTCGGCGCCGCGGGAAGACTGCCTGGCCTTCGCGCACGTCTTCGCCTGGTCCCCGGGCATCAGGGATGTTCGCCTGCTGCTGGGCAGCGACGATGCCTTGGCGGTGTACGTCAACGGGGCCTCGAGGCTGCGCCGGGAAGTCCTGCGCGGTTGCCGGGACGGGGACGAGGACATTCCGGTGCGTCTGGGGCCTGGCTGGAACCGGATCCTGCTGGCGGTCGGGAACGGTGCCGCGGCCTGGGAGTTCACCTGTCGCCTGGTCGGCCAGCAGGGGGAATCCCTGCCCGAGATACGCCTGCAGGCTGCCAACCCGCTGCCGGATCTGCAGCCGTTTCCCGTCCCCGAGGTCCCTCCCGCGGCCACCCTGACCCGGGCAGACCTCGCACCACGCCGCGCGTACCTCGATGGGACCTCCCTGCGCCTGCCGATCCGCCTGGAATGGACCAATCCGGGCGGCCCCCTGCGGACCCCGCAGGCCGTCGCCCTGCTGGCGGACGGTGTGGTGCTCGAACGCTGGGTATGGGGGGAGGTCCCCGCGGGCGCATCCGAGGGGACCCTCACGCCGGCCACGGCCACCTGGGTCGACTGGCTCGAGGGTCCCGCGGTCCCTCTTGACATCGCGGTGGGAGAACGCCGTCTGCCCTTGGGGGTCGCCCCCCTGCCGCTGGTTCTCGGGGAGCTGGCCGATGCACTTGCCGAGGCAGGCGAGGGCGGGGCGGAACTGGCTTCGGTTCTCGGTCCCCTGGCCGAGGTCCAGCGGGCGTGGAATGCAGGGTTCGGAAGTGCCGTCGAGCAGCAGGAGGGCCCGCGGCGCCGGCTTGCGGCCGTGTTGCGGGGGGATGGGGCCAGCCTGCGGCGGGAATCCGAGAACTTGGCGGCCGCCGGCGCCGGGGAGCCGTGGCGCACCAGTTTCCAGTGTGCGGCGCCCTACGACCCGCGCTTCGACGTGCAGTGCGACGCCGTTCTGGTGTATGGCCTTGGGGATACCGAGCGACGCGTGCGCCGCTGGCGCAGGCAGGGGTACCAGGCCAACCTGATGACGGGGATTGCCTGGGGGCAGTACCAGGACTACCTCTACGGCCGCTTCGACGGCACGCCACACCTCGATGATGCGCAGATGGACCGGGAGGGCAACCGCGTTTCGCACGGCGGGGACGTGTATTACATGGTGCCCACGGAGTCCTACACGCGGTATCTCTGTCGTTTCATCGAGCAGTCCTTTGCCGTGCCTCTGGACGGGATCTGCCTGGAGGAACCGGAGTTCTGGATGCGCAGCGGCTGGAGTCCGGCCTTTCGGCGCGAATGGGAGGCCTACTTCCGGGAGCCTTGGGAGGCGCCGGACTCCTCCCACGATGCCTGCTACCGGGCCGGCAAGCTGCGTCGGGAACTCTACTCCCGCTGCCTGCGGACGGTCTGCGACTTCGTCAAGTCCCGGCGCCCGTCGTGGCAGTGCATCGTGGCCACGCATTCCCTGATCAACTACGCCAACTGGGGCATCGCGAGTCCCGAATCCGCCCTTGCCGACATCGAGTCCTGCGACGCGGTCATCGCCCAGGTGTGGACCGACACCATCCTGACCCCGTGTCCCTACGACGGCCGCAGCGGCTCGCAGCCCTTTGCCATGGCGTACCTCGAGTTCGCCCAGATGACGGGGATGATCACGCCAACCGGCAAGGAACTCGCCTTCCTGGCGGACCCGGTGTCGGACGACTCGCGCCGGCAATGGGACACCTATCGGCGCTGTTACGAGCATACGGTCGCCGCCGGACTGATCGCCGGCGGGACCACCCGCTTCGAGGTCATGCCGTGGCCGGATCGCGTCTTCTGTCGTGCCTATGCCCTCGAGGGGGACGATGGCGACGAGCGGGAGGTGGGCATGCCGTCGGGCTATGCCACCTCGCTTCTGGCGACGGTGAACGCACTGCGTGCCATCCCCGGGGACGAGGAGGCGCCCTGGCTTGGACTGCTGGTGGCGGACAGCCTGATGTTTCAGCGTGGCGCCGTGCGTGGCCGGGCGGAGGGGTTCGACGACCTGTACGGACTGGCCCTCCCGTGCCTGCGCGCCGGCATGCGGCCGGGGTTTGTGCAGATGGAGCACCTGCTCAAGGCGACGTTGCCTGCCTCGACCGCGGTGCTGCTGCTGACGTACAACGGGCAGAAACCCCCTTCGCCCTCGACCCATGCGGCCCTGGCAGGCTGGGTCAGAAACGGGGGAACGCTGCTGTTCTTCTGCGACGGGCTGGATCCCTTCGCGGATGTCCCGGAGTGGTGGAACGAAGACGGCACGACCAGGAAAAAGCCGGAAGAACACCTTCTGGCGGAGATGGGGCTCGACGGCGCATCCCCGGGCTGGCACCCTGTTGCCGGGGGTTGGCTGTGCTACCAGCGCCTGCGGCCGGCCGAGTTCTGCCGGGCCGGCGGTCCTCAGCGTCTCGAAGCGCTGCTGCGGGAGGCCTGTCGGCGCGGCGGACGGATCGAGTTTCCGGGTCGGCAGCGCTGGGTCTCCCGGCGCCGAGGGCCCTACCTGATCGCCTCGAACATGTCGGAGGGGGAGGGATCGGGAGGGGTGGAAGGGGGCCGTTTCGTGTGTCCCGGGACGTTCGTGGATCTTTTCGGCGACGGCCTGCCCCTGGTGGACAGGGCGGAATGCGCCCCCGGCCGCAGCGGGCTCTGGCTCGATGTCGAGCGGCTGCCGGCGGAGCCAGGGGTCTGCGCGAGCGCCTCGCGGATGACGGGGTGGGTCCGGGACAAGCGGTCGGCGGCATGGGTCTCCCGGGGGCCCCTGGACACCCCTGCCGTGACCTGGGTCCGCCTGCCCGGGCCTCCCGCGTCGGTGGCCGGCGCCCTGCACGACAGCCGCCCGGCCGCGGTGACCTGGCGCTGGGAAGGGTCCGCGGGTCTGCTGCGCCTCGAACACGCGAATGCGCCGGACGGCGTGTGGCTGCGGGTGGGCTGGTGAGGGCGCTCCTGGAGGGGAGCCGTCGGGAGGGGAAGGGGGGAGGGAAGAAGGGCGCAACAGGCCCTGCCTGCGGGTGTGGCGATTGCCTGGACCTGCCGGATGGGGCCGGGGTCACGCCGGCTCAGGTCCCGTGCCGATGATTCGCGATTGCCTCGGAGGTCAGCAGGGAACGGTCATAGAGCCGCAGCAGCGCGATTTCCCCGGCGAAGGAGGGGGCGAGGCGCAGGGGGCCGGGTGTGGCGACGATTCCCATGTGGGGTGAAACGTGGCTCCAGCCGAAGAGCCGCGTGCTGCCGCCGTCGCA
>JAFGRS010000601.1 GCA_016935045.1 Lentisphaeria bacterium
CGGACAGCCGCTCTCCCCCCGCGCCGTGACCGGAAAACGGGGGGAGCGACGGCCCGGTCGCACCCGCTCCCGGCCCTCCGGATCGGCGCTCCACCGGGGCAAGTCCGGCGGCGGCGTTGGAATTCCGAGACCGCTGACGGCCCGGATCGCGTCACCTGCATGAGCCGTGCATCACTGCCATCGCAGGTTGAGTCGTCGGAGGACCGTGTCGCAATCCGGGATCGAGTCGGGGAACTGCTGGTGCAAGAGGCGCAGGGCGGCATCGGCGTCCAGCCGGGGGCTGTCCACGATGCATCCCAGTTCCACCAGGCCCCGGTGCAGCTTCTCGCGGGTGCCGGCGCCGATTCCTTCGACCTCGAGGATGCGTTCCGCGAAGAGCGTGGCATCCCCCCCGGTTTCGTCCAGCAGTGTCATTGCGTGGCGCAGTTTGTTCTCGGTCAACAGGCGGTTCTGCGTGATGATCTCGGCCGTGACCGGCCTTCCCCTACCCCGGCGCCACAGCTCGCAGCAGGTTTCGGCAATCTCCCCCCGCGTCAGGATTCGGCGGACGCCCGCGGCGCCATCCGGCAACTGCAGGGAGCGGGCAGCCCTTTCCTGGCCCACTCGCCGGATGTACGCCTGCAGCTCCCCGAGGCCGGCGGCCATCTGGCAGGCCTGGTACAAGCTCTGGGTATCGTCGAGCAGGTACCACGGGTGCAACCCTGATGCGTCTTGCCAAGGGTGGACCTTCGGCACTCGGATCCGCAGGCCATACTGCTCATAGGGCTCGCCCGTTTCCGGACGGGGAATCTGCAGGCCCAGCGGCATCCCTTCACCGGGCAACTCCTCGACATACTCCTCCGGGATCTGCCCCAGGTCCTCATGCAGCCTCCAGCGCGGCGGCTCCGTCAGCTCCTCGCGGCCCAGGAATCTCTCCCATTCGCGGACTTCCGTCGGCCGGGCCGTGAAGTAGATGACCTGACGCCCTTGACGGGCCAGGTCAACGGCCACGTCCATGGCGGCCTCGATTCCCCGCGGATCGGCAATCGCGAACGCCTCATCGAGCACGAGGGGCGGCCGCAGATCCGTCTCCTGGGTGACCAGAAAAGCCATACGCGCCGCCATGAGCGCCTGAATGCGTCGATTGCTGGAGAGTTCGTCCAGCGGCTTGCGGCGGCCGGTCCTCAATTCCACCGCCTCGAGGGCATCGTTGCCGCCGCCAACCAGGGTGAGGGTGTATTGGTTCCTGGTAAACTGCTGGAGCAGTTCTCCGGCCCTTTCGAGTACCCGGTTGCCTTGACTTTCGAAGTGTGCCTGCAGTACCTCGAGCAGAGCCTGCCCGACGCCGGCCGCGATGGTCTTGTCCCGCAGGGCCTTCAGCCTGGTTGTGGCGTCGCGGACCCCGGCCTCGGCCTCTTCGAGCGCCGTCCCGTCCCGAAGTCCCCGGACCTGTCGATCGATCTCCTCGATCTCTTTCCTGCGGAGGTCAAGGACTTTCTCGTCTTCATGGATGACCTTCAGTTCCTGCAGAAGCTGGTCCATGGTCCAGTTGTGGAGATCCTCCGGGACTCCGCGGCTGCTCCGGTTCGCCTGGGCGGAGTCCAGCAGCAACTCGCAGCGAAGGGACTCCTGGCGACAGGCGATGTAGGCATCGTAATCCTGCAGCAGACGGTTTGCCTCGGCGGCGCTTCGGTCCCAGGTTTCGTGTTCTCCCGGGAAGCCGTAACGGTGCAGTTCAGCGGCGATCGCGCTGAGCTTCGCTTCCCGGAGTTCCCTGGCTTCGCCGATGTCCTGTTCGGTTCGCTGCATGTCGCTCCGTGCCGCCTTGGCGGTCTGGTGGTCGGCTGTCAGCGCGTCAAAGAGTGCCCTCATGCTGCCGAGGTCCCGGGCGGCACAGCCGGGGTCCTGCCACTCCTGGAGATCCCCCCGGAGGCGGTCCACCGCCTGCTGCTGTTCCTCCCTGGCATGCTCGTGGGCACGTACCCGTTCATCGAGGTCCTGCTGCTGTTTCCGCAGGTCGTCCTCACAACGGCTCAGCGCATCCTGCAGGTCGTCGGCGCGGTCCAGTGCCGCGCGGATGTGGTTGGCCCAGGCCTGCAGTGCTGCCGTGGTGAGTTCCTGCCCGAGGGGGTTGCATGGCAGGTGTCGCGAGGCTTCGTTCCGGCTGTCCTCGGCTTGCCGAGTCTGTTCGTCTCTGCGTTCCCGGCATGCAGTCATGCGGTCCGTATGGGAGCGGAGGCTTTCGAGGGCATTCCGGAGTTCCTGGACCTGTGTCGGGTCGACCCGGGCGTCGCTGCCGGCGCCAACAGCACCGACGAAGGCGCCGATGGCGTTCTCCAGCGTCTCTTCCCGCCCGGCAAGATTGCCTTGTGCGCTCTTCCGACGTTCCTCCAGCCGAATGAGACGGAGGCGGGACTGTTCCTGCCGGATGACCGCTGCACTCAGGGCGTGTATGTGATCCAGCACCGATCCGGGGGTCCAGTCCGACGGCTGCACGGCGCTTGGGAGATCCGGCGGCTGCACCCCTGGCCTCCGCTCCCGGCGCTGAGCGAAGTGCCACCCGATCGCCACCAGAACGGACACCAGTCCGAGCAGCCACACGGGCCGGTGGAGCCATGCGAGAAGGAGGAACGCCGCGGTCGACAGACACAAGGCCAGCCACAACGGGCCAACCGCCCCCGGAGCAGGCGCCGCGGGCAGGGCAACGGTTCGACCCAACCAGTCCCGCAGTACAGGCAGGGCAGTCTGGGCGTGTTCGGCGTCGGCGGTACATTGTGCGTCTTCGGCCTGCGCCGCCTCGACCTGCTCCGTCAGATCCCGGAGGTCAGCCTTCGCTTTGACCACTTCCTGGAGGGCCTCGACATAGCCGAACGCCGGCGGGAGCATGTCGTTCCGGTCGAGCCACTGCCGGATGCAATCCTCGGGGAGAATCCGGGCAATCCGTTCGAACAGCACCCCCCTGTGCGCCATGCATTCGGCCAGCTCCGCCTCGCTTCTCCGCGCTTCCTCCTCCCAGCGCACGGCGGCCGCCAGGGCATTCTCGGCTGCCTCGAGGGCGAGCCGTTCCGGCCAGGGCTTGAGGGTCTCCCGGCCGGCCGCAAGCTCCTGCCGGGCGCGCGCGACCGCAGCAGCGGCGATGGTGTGCCGGTTCCTTGACTCTTCCTCCTCGGTGGCCGCGTTCCGCAGAGCCGTGTGGAGGGACGTCAGCGCATCCAGCCGGTCTCTGACGGTTCGGAACCAGACCTCGCCGGGGGAGGGGCGTTCGGCAAACCGTGTACGTGCCAGCGCCTTGCGTGCCTCCTGCTGTTGATCCAGGCGGTCCGCAATCCGCTTCTCGATCCCCCGGAATTCCTCGATGTCCTGCCGCAGACGAGTCAGACCCTCCGGCGTCAACTGGCTCAGGCGAGGGTCGAAGCGGCTCATTGCCGCCGTCGCCTCCGCCACTCGGCCCTCGATCTCTCGAAGGTCCCTGACCAGCTCCAGGTGACCCTTCCGCCGGATCTTCGCCGAGAGCTGGTCTCTCTCACGCTCGAGGCCGCTGAGTCTGTCCGCGTCATCCCGGATCGCGCGTTGGTGTCGCCGCACTTCTTCGAGCCTCGCGACCGCCGTCGCGAGGTCCCCCGCGGCGCCCTTTCTTTCGGTGGGCCGGGAGTCATCGAACCCCAGTGTTCGGGCGGCGTCCTCGAGCCGGAGGTTTCCATACAGCTCGCTCCGGATCCTGGCGGCGATCAGTTTGTCTTCCGCCGCCAGGAGTTCGTGCAGCGACATCCGGTAGAGGGGGGCGACACTGGCTTCGGGCAGGCCGGGGATCCCGTCGCATTCCCCCGCATTGTAGCGCAGCGTCCGTTCCTCTCCGTCGGCCTCCCATAGGGCTTCCGCGAGCGCGCCGGTGGCCTGCTCGCGGTTTCCCCACAGCATGGCCGTGATGCATTCGGCCGTGCAGGACTTGCCCCTGCCATTCTCTGCCCAGACCAGGTCGATGCCGCCGCAGAGGCCGGCAAGCCATACGGCATCGGTACTTACCCCGATGCCGAGGAATCGATGCACCCGCAGGTCCCGGATGTGCAGATCACGCATGGGACCTCTCCCGCTGACGATGCAGTTCCCGCAGGAGTTCATAGCCCTGCCGCAGCAGAAGCTCGCGGGCGTCGGGCGCCGCTGCCGGGGTATCCTGTACCGGGTCGTCGAGCCTCTGGAACGCTCCCGAAGACGCCGCCGCGGCGATGGCCCTTTCGGCCTGAGCGATGGCCTTCCCGGCAAGGCCTTCTCCGCCCTTGCCGGACTCCAGGTCCAACAGCAGCTGCGCCAGCACCGAAAGCAGATCGCGGCCGCCGGCGGCAGCGAGTTCCCCGATGTCGAGTTCCGGCCGCAGATCGTAGGTACACGTGCGCAGACGGCAGAGGAACCCGCCAATCTCGACCCCCTCTCCGGACAGGCCACCATCGAGCAGGACCGCATCGAAGTCCCTGCGGCCGTGACGCGACTCGCCGGCGATGTGGAGGTCGATGGACAGGGCGCGGCCCGTGACCTCGCCCTCGCCCAGTTGCTCGCGGATGTGTTGGCGCAGCGCGTTGACCAGTTCCGGTCGGGAGCAGCCGAGACCGGCCGCATCCAGTTGGATACGGAGGTAGGTCAGCCTGGCGATGGGCACGGGTGTCACGGTCGCCGGCTGCCCGGGCACGGGATAGTCGATCAGCAGCGCCCCGTGGGGCCCTGTCTCGTCGGGATGAAGTCCCTGCAGCGACCCGGGATAATGCGCCTGGACCCCATTGCCTTCGCTGCACGAGGGGACGTGCGTATGGCCGAGGATCCACAGGGGGATGCCCGTGCGCTCCAGGTCCCCCAGCAGGAGCGGGTTGTAGCGGCTCTCGGTCTTGCCGAGATCGGCATGGAGAAGCCCCACCTTGGTCGCAGGCGCATCCTCGCCCAGATCGATGGCCCCGGGGATCGGCGACGTCCCGTGGTGTTCGCCCGGAAACGACCAGCCGTAGACGCGCACGCACCTGCCGCGGCCGTCGCGGATGTCACACCATTCCCACCTGCCGCCCCGGCCGAGAAGACAGAAATCCCCCGGGTCCAGCGTCTGGGCCAACTCGGGGAGAACCACGGTGTCGTGGTTTCCCGCCACCGCAATCACGCGGATACCGTTGTCGGCCAACTTGCGGATGCCCGAGTGCAGCGCACCGTAAGCTTCAAAGAACAGCTGGCTCTGATCGACGACGTCGCCCGCCAGGAGAAGGGCATCCACACCCTCGCTGACGGCACGCTCCGCCAGTTCGCGCCAGGCTTGTCGGGGAGAATAGGCACGTGCCCAGTCTGCTCCGACCTGACCCAGCGCCCGACCCAAGTGCAGGTCCGCGGCCGCCAACAGCTTCATGGTACCTCCCGCAAGCAGCCATCGGCTCCCGCGCGCCTCGCCGCCCCGGGGCCAGTGTACCACTCGGGGATGGGTTTTGCGACCGCGCAGGCAGAACGTCCGACCAACCCGCGCTGGAGCCCGCCGTCTGGGCGGTCCCGCCTTCACGGGGATAGCCAGGAACAGCCGGTCCTTGCGATGGACCCGGGTCGGGTTCTTCCGGTCTGAGGTTCAGCGCAGTTCTCCCCAGGGCCCTCCGCCGACCGGCGCCAGGACCACAGGCTTGACCCAGGCATCCTCCCCCACCCGTGACGTTTCCCAGTCTCCGTCCCCGCTTCGCGCCGGGACCGTGACCCTGCCGTCTTCCCCGAGCAGGAGGATCCGCAGGGCGAGCCCCGCCGGATTGGGAGCATCTCCCAGGTTTCCGACCGTGACTTCGAGGATGTTCCTGCCTGCCTGGGGAACGATGGGGAAGGCCGTCGGGGGAGTCCATCCGGAGACGCTTCCCACCATCTTCCCATTCAGGCTCACCTCGGCCACGTTGTCCGCCGCGATGACCAGGAAGACACGGACGCCCTCGGCGGCCGCGGCCCCGTCCCAGTGCCGGCGGAAACGGACCCGGCCCACGGGTGCCTGTTCGACCGCCTCCGGGACGGAGGGGTGCCAGATCCAATCGCAACCGTCGAGGTCCAGCCAGGCATCCGCGAGCACCGGCGCCTCGGCCGCGTCCCTGGAGAACGGGCCGAAGTAGCCGAGGGGCGGGGCGGACCGGTCCGGATCCGGGCCGAAGCGGTAGTTGCAGCGCCGGTTCGGGGCGCTGTCTCCGTTGCTCCCAAACTCCTCGACGGCGATGCGCAGGATGCCGTCGGCCCAGTGGAAGTCGAGAGCCGGGGTCCCGTCCGGAGCGTCTTCCCCGAGCGCGCTGCGGGGTACGGCGAGTTCCATCCGCTGGCCGGCTGTCCGCACCGGAACGCCGCAGACCTCGGTCCAGGCCGTCGTCGTGCCCAGCCGCAGGACGCGCCCGGGGGCCGCCGCCACCGACGCGGGCACCCCCGGCTCGACCAGCAGGTCATAGCCTTCCCAGCCGCTGTCGTGGTCCTGGTCGGCATCCACGAACAGCAGCATCCAGTGGCGCCCCGGAGGAGCGCTCAGCGGCGCCCGGGTCTCGACCGCGAAGAAGACGTGCTCACGGTCGTAGGCCGCCTTGCAGGCCACGATGTCGTTGCGGCCGGTATCGTTGCGGTAGCGGGTGTTCCCGTAGCCGGAGTGATCCCGATGCAGGGTGTCCCCTGCCGTGTCCCGGTACTCGGGCTGCACGCTGGACCAGTCGTCGAAGCGGCCGTCGACGACGATGGCCGAGGGCCCGCCCGGCCGGGGACGCGGGCGCACGCCTTTGAACCGCCGGATGTCCGCCATGAGCTGGTAGTAGTAGTTGTCGCCGTGGCCGCCGCGCATGGGTTCGCAGTCGCGGCTGTACTCGCGGTTGTACTGGTCGACGAACAGGCCGCCGCGGTGGTAGGGGTGTTCGCGTTCGTTGAAGGCGCCGAAGCTGGGCAGCCGGATCGCCGTCCATTCATTCCAGCCGGTGACGAAGACCACCTGCGGATCCAGGGCCATGGCCCGGTCCCACTGCTCCTGGAAGTTCAGCCCCCAGGCGCCGGCGTCGGGGTCGGGGTCCCGCGCCCCGTCGCGCCAACTCCGTCCCATGGCCCCCTGGCGGTGGCTCATGGGGGCGGGCCCGAAGGTCCCGGGAATGGCATTCTGGGCCACCCCCACCGCGACCGCCTCGATTTGCCCCGATTCGTCCGGAAACCCGTGCTGGGGATGGACCTGCAGCCAGGGCCACTGGCCGGGGCCCCCGGGGCGCGTCCAGTACCCCGGTATGGGCTTGCGAAAGGTGAAGAACTCCCGGATCCCGGGACGCTCTCGGAAGGGTTTCGGATCGGCCAGGATCAGGGGTTTGCCGCGCCAGCGGAACCAGAGGTCCTCGAAGAGCCTCGGGGCATAGAGTTCCTCCAGCAGCCGGTCCACCACCACGGTGGGGTCGCCGAAGGGACAGAGGAAGGCGATCTCCGGCGTCCGGTTCCCCTCGCGCCGCATGGCGGCATACTCCCGGCAAAGAGCCTGGTGCGCGTCCTTCCACGTCCACGGCGGGTTGCTGGTATCGAAGACGATGACATCCACTCCCGCGTCCGCCAGCAGCGACGCGTGCCTGCGGATCACGAAGGGATCCGTCGACAGATAGTATCCCAGTTCGGGTTCACCCCAGTGGTGATTGGCCCTGGCCGCGGGCCAGGTCACCGGCCGCCCCTCCGCCCGCGCCTGCGCCGTGATGCGGGTGTTGTCGAAGGGGCCCCGGGCGCCGCCGTTCTCGCGAATGTGCCAGGTCCAATAGAAGAGGGCCACCGTCTTCCCTGCCCGGGGCGGGCCACAGACATCCGGGCCGGGAAGATGCCTGCCCAGCGCGTCCACACCGACCCAGGTGTCGCTGGCGAGGTCCATGCCTGTAGAGGTCCGGGACTCCCCGGCGCCCCGGGGCAGGCCGATGAGCAGGGAAGCGACCAGCAGCCGCAGCCCGGGCCGGCTTCGTTTCTCCCCGAGCGACAGCCCCATTGTCTCTCCATTCATGCCTGCGCTCTCCCGGATGGCCTGGGGAGCATCCTGCCGACGCGGAGGCGATCAACCCCGGGCCGCCGGGATCGCGGGGACGCCATCAGGTTGGGACGTTGGCCAGAATACCTCCCGAGGTCCCGCGTCGTCAGGTCCGTGTTCACGCCCAGCCGGACCCCCGGTCGAGAGGCGCGAACGGAGTGCAACGCCGGACCATTCCCGACGCACGGCCCGCCCAGAGACGCGCCCCGTGTTGCCACGAGGCGACCCCTACCCGGCAAACAACGCGACAACGCGGTCCACCGTGGCCCCATCCGCAAACTCGAAAACCCCGGCAAAGCTGCCGACGGTCGCCAGCGCCACCATGGCGTGAATGCTGATGCCGGCTTGTCCCACCCTGGTCAGAAACGAACACAGTGCCCCGGTCTCGTCCGGGCCCTCGATCCACACCATCGGAGTCTCCTTGATGGTACGGCCTTCCTGGGCAGCGAGTCTGCGCAACGGCTCGATTTCTTGCGGTATGCTGACGATCATGACCGTGGACGTGCCCGCTGAACAGGCCCACACGGCCTTCACCCCGATGCCTTGCTCCCGCAGGACGGCGGCCATGCCCGCCAGCGTACCTGCCTGATCGGGGACTTCGGTGCTCACCGCAATGACCTTCTCCACCTTCTGAACCATCGCAACGCCTCCTTGCATCTCTCACCAGCCTCGCCTCGTGCCCCGGGGGCGGCACGCCGGCAAACCCGCCCGGCGGAATGCCCGCCTCGCCTGCCTGCCCGATGCTGCTCGACTGCTGGCCGGCACCCTGTCCATCCGGAACTGCCGACGGCACGGTCACCGCCGCGTGGCCACCGGGTCCCGGGAGACCCGCGGGCCGTGGCGCGAGGATCGGTCCCCGAACGGCGCGTGGCGCCTTCCGGCCTGCCGTCTGACAACCTCAACGTGCCGCCTCATTGTACCCAGAGAATACCGCGTGTGGCGACGGAAGGCAAATGTGCCTGCCGTGACGCAGGGCTGTTTCAAGATCCCAACGCCGCCGCCGGGCTTGTCCCGGGGGAGCGCCGATCGGAGGGCGGGGAGGGGGCGCGGCCGCGCTTCCTCACCCCGAATCGGCGCTCCACTGCCGCAAGGGCAGTGGCGGC
>JAFGRS010000602.1 GCA_016935045.1 Lentisphaeria bacterium
GGCCGCGCCCCGTACGGATTGCTCAAGCTCCCCGTACCGGCCGGCGCCCACGACGGACGAGGGGCGCCGGGAGTTCCGTGCGATTGGCGGAAGCGTGGCCCGGGCGCTATGGTGTTTGAGTGGCCCAGGGGCCTTTCGACAGGGATCGACTGCGTGAATGCCGGTGAGGCCCGTCCGCTGCCGGCGGCTTGTGGGAGCGATCGATGCGGATATGGGCATTCTGCTGTCTGCCTCTTGCCGGCCTGGCCGTGCAGGCGGCGGCGACGGGAGGGGAGGCCCGGGCCCGTCCGGCCGGGGATGGGCCTCGAGTGTTGCGTGTTCCCGAGGGCGTGCGCGCGGTTCGGGATCTGGTCTACGTGACAGGCGGGCATGAGCGGCAGCGGTTGGACCTGTACGTGCCGGAGGGCACCGAGGGGCCGTTGCCGCTGCTGGTCTGGGTTCACGGAGGGGGCTGGCAGAATGGCAGCAAGGAAGGCTGCCCGCCGTTGCGCGAGGGGTACGTGGAGCGGGGTTACGCGGTTGCGAGCCTGAACTACCGCCTGAGCGGTCACGCGGTCTTTCCCGCCCAGATCGAGGACTGCAAGGCAGCGCTCCGCTGGTTGCGGGCTCACGCCGCGGAGTACCGGCTGGACCCGGGGCGTTTCGGGGCCTGGGGGAGTTCCGCCGGGGGACATCTGGTGGCGCTGCTGGGCACGAGTGGAGATGTGGCCGCGTTCGAGGTCGGGGAGAACCTCGATCATTCCAGCCGGGTGCAGGCCGTGTGCGACTTCTATGGGCCGACGGATTTCGCCGCCTTTGTCGCGACGCCCGGGTACGAGAGCCATGCGCGCAGCGAGTCTCCCGAGGCCAGGCTCCTCGGCGGGGCCGTACAGGAGAACCCCGCCGCCGCGGTTCGCGCCAACCCCATCACCTACGTGGACGCGCACGACCCGCCGTTCCTGATCCTGCACGGAGACGCGGATCCGGTCGTGCCCATCAACCAGAGCCGGTTGCTCTTCGCGGCCCTGGTCGAGGCCGGCGTCAGCGTCCACTTCCACACCATCCACGGCGCGGGTCACGGGCGGGGCTTCGGCGGGCCGGAGATCCGGGGCATGGTCGCGGAATTCTTCGACCGGCACCTGCGGGGCGCCGGTCCGGCAACCATCGAGGCGAAAAGGACAGAGAGTCTGGCGGCGGAGGTCCCGACGCAGGGACCCCGTCCGGACACCGACACTGGACCGTCCTTCGACCGGGTGCTGCGCCGCCACGATCGGGATAGGGACGGCAAGCTGTCCGCCGCGGAGTTCCCCGGTCCGCCGGGATTGTTCCGGCGTCTCGATGGGGACGGGGATGGCGCCCTGACCCGGAAGGAACACGAGAACGCCTTCCCGGCACGCTTCCGGCCCCCGCCCGAGGCGCCTCCGTCACCCGTCCCGTGAACGGGAGGAGTGCCCCCGGTCGGCACAGGCGGAAAATGGCGGCACCGGGGCCGTGGACGGCATGAAACCGCAGGTGGAGATCTTGATTGGAGCAGGCGCCATGGTCTGGAAGCGACTCCTTCCCTTCGTTGTCTTCGGGGTCCTGGCGACGTGGAGTACAGCCCTCCACGCGGCTGTCAGACCCAACTTCCTCCTCATCGTGGCCGACGACCTGTGCTGGCGGGACCTGGGCTACGAAGGCAACAGGGAGGTCCACACGCCCCATCTCGACCGTCTCCGGGAGCAATCCCTCCACCTGACCCGGGTATTCTCCCCGGCCACGACCTGTTCGCCGTCGCGCCACGCGCTGTACACCGGGCTGTACTGCGTCCGGGCGGGCGCCTACCCGAACCACACCCGTGCCTACGACGGCACGCGGAGCCTCTTCACCCACCTCAAGGCGGCCGGCTACCGGGTGGCGCTGCAGAACAAGCAGCATGTGGGCCCCAAGGCGTCCTTCCCCTACGAGTATATCCGCGGCGCCGACGACCTGACGGCCACCGGGGCGTTCCTCCGGCGCGACCCTGCCCAGCCCTGGCTGCTGGTGTACGCCTCCAATGACCCCCACGGCCCCTGGACCCGTGGACCGAAGGACCTGTACGACCCCGCCAAGCTGACCGTGCCGCCCTATCTGCACGACAATGCCACCACGCGCGCCCAGCTCGCGGCCTACTACGCCGAGGTCAGCCAGCTCGATCTCCAGGTCGGCAATCTCCTGCGTCTCCTGGAGGAGACCGGGCAGGCGGACAACACCCTGGTCATGTTCGTCAGCGAACAGGGCAGCAGCTTCCCCTACGGCGGCAAGTGGAGCGTCTACGACAACGGCATTCGCGCCTCGACGCTGGTGCGTTGGCCCGGAAAGGTGGCCCCCGGTTCCAGCAGCGCCGCTCTGATTCAGTACGTCGATGTCGTCCCCACCTTTCTCGAAGCAGCCGGGATCGACCCGGTAGGCATCGACCCGGGCTGCCCCGACGCCGAGGGAGGGCGCGGTTTCGACGGCCGCAGTTTCCTGGATGTGCTCACCGGCAGAGCCGGCAAACTGCGCGAGGTCGTCTTTGCCCAGCACACCACGGTGGGGATCAACGGCTACCGGGAACCCTATCCCATGCGCGCCGTGCGCGACGCGCGCTACAAACTCATCCGCAACCTCGCCCCCGCGAACACCTACTTCATCGGCGGCATCCACCGGGGACAGCCCATCGAGAGCTGGCAGGAAGACGCCAAGGCCGATCCCGCGTTGGCGGCCCGGGTGGAGTGGCTGTTCCGGCGCCCGGCCGAAGAACTCTATGACCTCGATACCGACGAGTTCGAGATGAGAAACCTGGCCGACGACCCGGCCTTTGCCGCGGTCAAGGCACGGCTCGGGGTGCGGCTCGACGCCTGGATGGCACAACAGGGGGACAGGGGCATGGAAACGGAAGCCACCGCCAAGACGCGCCAGGGACCGGCCCGGAACGAAGAGGCCGAGCCGCAGAAACGGCAGCAACGCAGGGCGCCCACCCGGGCGGGTCCCTGACGCGGACAGCCCCCCACGGTACCGCATCCCGATCCGGCCGGAGGACGAGTCCCGGCAGGATACGGATGGTCGCGAAACGGTCTGACGCGCGAACCTGCTCGCGAGCCCCGCGGGACAGCCGTGGCGATTGATGGACGATTCGCAACGCGATGCGGCAACACCATGCCCGGCATCCGCATCGCTACGGAACGGAGGACACCGATCATGACACGGTTCCGCTCCCTATGCGTCATCCTGCTCCTGCAGCTCGCAGCCGGAAGCCAGGTTCACGCTCGACCCAACATCGTGCTCATGATGGCGGATGACCAGGGCTGGGGGGAAACCGGCTACAACGGCCATCCCCACCTCCACACCCCCGTCCTGGACCGCATGGCCGCGGGCGCCTTGCGTTTCGACCGCTTCTACTCGGGTGCGCCCAACTGCACACCAACCCGCGCCAGCGTCATGACCGGACGCCATGCCAACCGCTCCGGAGCATTTGCCCCGAACTGGTCCACGCGGCCCGAGGAAATCACCCTGGCTCACATCCTCAGGCAGGCGGGGTACCGCACCGGCCACTTCGGCAAATGGCACATCGGAGCCGTCAAGGCTCAGTCGCCCCTGAATCCCGGCCGTATGGGATTCGACGAGTACCTGTCCCATGACAATTTCTTCGAGATGAACCCCCCGTTGAGCCGCAACGGCGCTCCTCCCGAGATCATCCCGGGAGAGAGTTCCGAGATTATCGTGCGCGAGGCCGTGGCCTTTCTGCGCCGGGTCCACGCGGAAGGGAAGTCCTTCTTCATCGTCGTCTGGTTCGGGTCCCCGCACGGTCCCTATTCCGGGCTGGAGCAGGACATCGCTCTGTACGGCAATGTGGCGAAGGAAGAGATGCGGCGGCGCTTCGCGGAGATCACGGCCATGGACCGCGCCATCGGCATGTTCCGCGAGGCACTGCGCGAGTCGGGGGTGGCGGAGGATACCTTGTTGTGGTTCAACTCCGACAATGGCATCCCCGTCGCCAGGGAGGAGGATTCCTTCAACGGCGGCTGGCGGGGCCGCAAGGGTGATCTCTACGAGGGCGGTCTGCGGGTGCCGGCCATCGTCGAATGGCCGGCGGTGATTCGGACCCCCCGCGTGACAGCCCTGCCCTGCGTCACGTCGGACATCCTCCCGACCCTGCTCGATATCCTCGGACTGCGGCACCCGGATCCCCAGCGCCCCCTCGACGGCATCAGCTTGCGACCCCTGATCGAGGACGGCTCCCTGACGGAGCGTCCCTCCCCCATCGGCTTCTGGAAATATGCCGCCGGGGGCGAGAAGAAGAATGGCCGCTGGGTCAGCGAGGAACTCTCCCGCGGCACCACCCCCACAACGCGCAACCCCGCCATCGACTTTACCAACTACAAACACCCCGTCGCCAGGACATCGGATTTCGGCGGCGCGGCGGCCTGGACCGACAACCGCTTCAAACTCGTCCGCACGCCACGGCGCGACGGGAGTACAGGAACGGAGCTGTTCGACCTCATTGCTGACCCCGGGGAGACGACCGACATCGCGGCGCAGAACCCCGATGTCGTGCGCCGCCTGGGCGATCAGCTCGAGGCCTGGCAGCGCTCGGTAGAGCACAGCCTGACTGGGGCGGACTATTGAGACACCGGGAAGGGACTCCGCTCCCGCTCCGGGCGCTCCCGAGATGGTCAACCCATGAGAGACGGACTCGTATTCCTCTTCTTTGTCTTGGCGCCTGCGTCGGCTCCAGCGCGGGACAGGCCCAACCTCCTGGTTGTGCTGGCGGACGATCTGGGGTACTCGGACGAGGAATGTGAGTCGCCTGGCCTTGCTTTGGTCCACACTTTGCAAGGTGTGGACGGTTATTCTCTCTCCACCTTGGTCCACACTTTGCAAAGTGTGGAAGATACTTTTTTTGTTTTTTGGTCCACACTTTGCAAGGTATGGA
>JAFGRS010000603.1 GCA_016935045.1 Lentisphaeria bacterium
GCTCGCGATACGCTCGCGCTCCAGGGGGATGGAACGCCCGCGGCCGCGCGGGCACTCGCGGGTTTGACTGAGGCGTTACGGCGAGATTCCGGTCGCGTTTGCCGGTGGGCGTTGTCTCCTGTATGTTTGGGGGGATGATGCCCGGCCGGGGGTCGTTGCCGGGGGATTGCCTCAGATCCGGTGTTTCGTCGTGGAGGTCCGGCATGAAGAAGTTGCTGCTCATCCTCGGGATCATCATTCTGGTGGTCAGCACGATCATGCCGGTGACGGCCTTCGGGGTACGCCAGGGGTTCCAGCATCCCGACAAGGGTTGGGCCCAGACAGCGGTGTACTGGGGTGCGCGGCTGCGGATGCGGTGCTCCCGCTACCAGGCTGCGATCCCGATCCTGGAGCGGGCACTCAAGGTCTGGCCCAACGGGTTGAAGGCCGACGAGACCATGTACTGGATCGGGCTGTGCTACGAACGCTCCGGCGGCAGCATGCAGGCCCTGACCTGGTACAAGGCGTTCGTCGAGAAGCATCCCCACCACCGCTGGGAAGCACAGGCCCAACGTCGCATCGCCAGTATCGAGGCCAGCAACCTGACGGAGTGAGGGGCCCCAGCCCATCTCCCTCGGGGGTCCCACGTCCGCGCGTCCCTACGGTCGACATGGCGAGGTCCGGAGGGTCCATTCCCGTCGCGGCCGATCCGGGTCTGACGGGTCCGTTGCGTCTTCGGCCGGCCATCCCGCCACATGGGGGACGTTCTCCCGCAGGCATGTGGGCATCTCCGGGCAGTGGTGTGCCGGGACCATTTCCCGCCAGCGTGCCGCGAGCAGCTCTCCGTCGTAGGGCACGTTGAGGAGGGCTTTGCGGGCCCAGGTCCCGAGGCCGTCCGCGGCTGGTTGGGTGTGGATTCCGGTGACGTGTGCGCCCGCCACGGTCAGCACGAACACGGTCCCGTGCAGGGCGAAGGTGTGTTCGAAGGCGGGGGTGCGTCCGAAGACCCACTCGAAGCCGCGATTCCGCTGCCTACAGGCACGGCATGCCTCCGCATCGACGCCGCCGGAGAGGCCCTCCTGGATGCGTGCCTCGGGGAACTCGTCCGCCAGGCGCCGGAGGATGGCCCGCCGCAGATCGGGCGGACGCAGACCGGGGATCACGCGGGCCAGGTTCGTGACCGGCGAGGGCACGCTCTCCACGGCTCGGCAGGCGAGGTCCCGCGCCGGGACGGAGAGCACCCCCGTGAGCGCCTCCAGGTCGGTGTCGACCAGGAGGCAACCGTGCAGCATGGCCGTTCCACGGGTCACCAGGAAGGCCGTCCCGCCGACCTTGCGGTCACCCACCCAGATGCTGTGCCTGCGGCAGCTCGCGGCCGCGGCTCCCAGGCTGTGGAGGGCTTCGAGGACGATGTGGAGGAAACGGTCCGGGTCGTGGAGGTCCCTGGGCATGAGGAAGCCGTAATTGAGGTTTCCCGCGTCATGGTAGACCGTGCCGCCCCCGGAGGCGCGTCGGGCGGGGTGGATTCCGCGCCGGCGCGCCTCGTCGAGGTCGGCTTCCCGCCAGGGATTCTGGTTGCGTCCGAAGACCAGGCTGGGGGTGTTGCGGCAGAGGAACATCCGGATGACATCCGGGGGACAGGTGCGGCAGAGCACCTCTTCGAGGGCCAGGTTGGCGTACACGTCATCTTTGCCGGACTCGATCACCTCGAGGCGCTGGATCCTGCCCCGTCCGGCCTGGCCCATCGGGGTCTACTCCTCCGCCACCAGGCGGCCGTTGACCGTCACGTGGTCGATCAGCACGGTGTCCCTGCCGCGGCGGTCGGGGTAGAGCACGAATCCCAGCCCTCGGATCCCGTGCTGGTCCTCCGTGGTCCGCCGGGTGGTGCGGGGCTTCCGGGTCCCGGTGGGCTCCGGGGCAGGCTGGGGTGGCGGGACTGGCGGCAGCGCCAGGTCCTCCGGGAAGGCGAACCGGACTCCCCGGTGCCATTGCCCGGGTTCGAGCGAGACGCGCGTTCCGGTGCTGAGCACTCCCTGGGTTCCGGTCGGTCTCACGCAGGGCGCGATCTCGATGGGCTTGCTCCCATGCACGTAGACATCGGCGGTGATGACGGGCAGAGCTTTCATTTCCATGCTCACGGACCGGCTCACCTCGATCTCCGCGGTGCTGGCCATCACCAGCTGGACTCCGAGGAAACGGTTGCTCCGGCCGGCCATGGCCTCGTACAGGTACGCCTGGGAATCCCGCCGCGACGGGACCACACGCCACTTGCCGTCGCCCTCGAAGCCGTTGTCGCCGCGGTCGGCGACCGGTTCGGTGCAGTAGTAGGGGAAGTGGAGGGTATCGCCCCAGTTGCCGGCGCCATCCCTGGCCCGCACATGGATGTACCACAATCCGGGCTGATCCGCGGCGGCAAGCAGGGGAGACGTGCCTCGCGACTCGGCTTCGATTTCGGGTTCGGCCTTGGGTTCCTGGTTGAAGGCGATGCGGTACATGCTGATTCCGGTGGCGTCCGCCGCGCTGTAGCGCACCAGGGGCAGGGGGCAGGACGGACCGAGGAAGGCGAGGTTGTCGAGGTAGAAACGGCTGCCGATCGCGTTGCGCCCGCCCCAGTCCCCGAATGCCACGAGGCGGACCTCCGCTTCCGGGTTGTCGTTGATCTTGCCGGCGGTGATCTCGGCGAGGTCCAGGAGGGCCGTGCGCCAGGTCCCGTCATCGCGGGCGTCCTCGATGCGTCCCAGTTCGGGGTAGCGTTGGCTGCCGGTCATGGTGATCTGGCGCCATTCCCGTTCCGCGTAGAGCAGGAGGTTGACCTTGGTCCCGGGCATGATGCAGTAATCGAAGGAGAACAGCGGAGTGGTCTTGAGGCTGAGGCTGCTGGTGCTGCGGTAGGCGCCGAAGCGCGTTCCCTGCCCGACCTTGCGCACTTCGAGGCAGGAGCCGACGCCGGGTAGAGACGCTGTCTCGATCTGCGTTTCCTCTCCGTTCCGCGAGCCGTAGGGTCGCCAGAGCAGGGCAGCCTGGCTGCCGAAATGGTCATACAGGTCGAAGTTGTGCCCGTATCCCCACAGGCGCGGAGGAGGGGGACCCTTCCTGTCCGCCGCGTAGCAGACGGTCCAGCCCCACGCCAGCGGGGGCATCTCGTTGCCCGCGAAATCCCGGACTCCGGAGACCTCGAGCCGCATCTCCTTGCCATCCGGGATGCTGCCGCGCAGCAGAGACCAGTCGGAGAGCATATCCCAGGAGAATTCCCGCGTGTCGGCGTCCCAGACTGCCTCGGAGGACTTGAGGGAGAGGGGCTTGCCGTTGAGGCTCAGGGCGATCTGCGAAGGGTCGAGGGCCGCCAGGCTGGGTTCGAAGCGCAGGAGGATGCTGTCGGCGGCAACCTGTCCGCCGTCGGCGGGTTCGGTGGCGGCAATGGTTGGCGGCTGGTTGTCCACGAGGAAGCGGGCGTGCAGGGTCCTGCTCCAGTTGCCGGCGCCGTCTCGGGCGCGGACGTGGAAGTAAGCATCGCCCTCCGGGAGCATGGCGAAGGCTGCCTTGGGCTGGTCGGTTTCGGGGGTGGTGTCCGGTTCCGTGTCGGGGAGGTGGTCCCAGAGGTAGCTGTAGGCGTCGACGCCGCTGATGTCGAACGCCTCCCAGGCCAACTCGAAGGGGGCTGCCGTCGTACCGATGACGGGGACGAGAGTGACATTGTCGACGGCCACGACCGCGCCCGGTGCATTGCTGGGGTAGACCCAGTCCCCCAGTCCGACCTGGGTCACCGTCTGCATCCCGCGCACGTTGCGGAAATGGACCCGGGGCAGGAGTGCCGTAAGGTCCTTCTCGGCATGATGCCAGGCGCCGTCGCGTACGATGTTCTCGAGGGCCCCCATCATGGTGGACCCGGTGGAATCGTCGCAGTCCGTGAAGCCGAGGATCTGCTGTTGGCCCATGAGCCGGAACATGAAGTCACAGCGGGCATAGGCGTCCACGCGGTAGTCGAAGGCGAGGAGGGGGTACTTGCCGAAGGGGAAGGGAGGGAAGCCGAAGTCGATGGAGAAGGTGCTGCCGCAGACCGCATTGCGCATCTGCAGGGCGAACCCGTCCGGTTGCCGTGGCAGGAGTGCCGCGTCCACCTCTTCGGGGGGACTCAGCAGGCGGGCCTGCCCCCAGCCGCGCTCGAAGTCGGCCTGCCGCAGGACGTCGCCCGCGAACCTCAGGTCCGGTCCCTGCCGGTCGCGGGTCGGGTCCATGGTTGCCTGCCAGCGGTGCACGAGGTCGACGGAGGGTTCCGAGATTGACCCGCCCGGGGCGACTCCGGGGCTGCCGTTGCGTGTGTCCGCGACCTCGATGGCCAGTTCCACCGTGCTGCCTGCCGCGATGACTTCGCCGGCGTAGCGCACGTCCACCGCCAGGGTCCGGGTCGCGGCATCGTAGGAGGCGGTGGTGATGTCCACGGGCACCTTCTTTCCGGCGACGGTGAGGGCGGCGTGATGGAGTTCGGGGTGGCCGGTGGCAGCCGCGAAGGAGACGTCGATCCGGTCTCCTCCCCAGGGCTGCCCCGGCGCCGGTTCGGTGGCGGCCACCGCCAGGGGCGTACCCACGCGCAACGGCAGGGCGGGGGTAGGGAAGGTCTCCCCCTCGTGGAGGCAGGCCCCATGGAGGAACCAGTCGCCGGGGCCGGGGGCTTCGAGCAGGGCGCAGGGGGCGTTCATGGGGAGGGCGTTCGGGGGGCGTGCGGAATCGGGCTGGTTGTCCACCCAGGTCCAGGCTTCGAGGGGGGTGTCCGGGTCCCCCTCCCACTGGGCCGCCACCGTCGGCCCGCCGGGGTTGGTGATGCGGAGGTTGTCGAGGCGGTAGACGGCCCCCGCGGGATTGCCTCCCAGGCCGGCATTGAGGTAGCCCTCATGCAGCATCCCGACCATGCAGAACACCGTCCGATACGTTCCGCGACGGGGCAGGCGTTGGCGCGCCAGGGCAGCCAGATCGAGCACGACATGGTGCCACTGGCCGTCGGCCGGAACACGGCTGTCGCTGCTGAGGAGGGTCATGTTGGGGCCCTCCTGATCGGGGCCGGTCAGGACCGCGAAGAGCCGTTCCGCGGGTCGGTCGGAGAAGGCCAGGTAGAGATTGACGAGGACCCCCGGCTGGGCGCTGAAGTCCATTTCGAGCCGGCATTCCCGCCCGAGGTCGAGTCCCCGGGCCGGCAGGAGGATGCCGAAGTCGCCGCCGGGATAGAGGTTTTCGAGGCGCAGGGCGTTGCCGCCGTCGGCCCCCTCGGCGACGCTGATCTCGGCGCTCTGGTCGCCGCCCCAGGGGAGGATGCCGTGTTCGCCCGGGGTTTCGAAGTCGAGGTCACAGCCCGGGTGGCTGGGGCAGGAGAGCCGAAAAGGGGGGGGGAGTCGACCTCCCGGCGACTGTGCCAACGTGGCTTCGGCGGGCTCCGCGGGGCTGACCTCGACGATCTTCTGACAGGTTCTGTAGCCGATTTTCACGCGGGCGATGACGATGCTGTTGTGCTGCGTCCAGAGTGCGATCCGGCGGGCGGCGAGGGGATCCGGATCGGTTACCGAGAAGACGGGTACGTTGTCGAACCAGACGTCGTAACGGCTCCCCGTCCTGCGGATCTTCACGGCGTACCAGGCCCCGTGCACCGGGCGGCCGCCGGGGTCCCACTCCACCTCGACGGCACGGGTGCGGGGTCTGCGTTCCCGTCCTCGCGGGATCAGCTCCATGTCGGTTTCCTGCACCAGGGAGTCGCGCCGCAGGAAGCGGGTCCAACGCTCGGTCCACATGGGGTCCCAGGCGGCGACCAGGATGTTGTAGCCGCCGAAGAGGTCCCACGGCCGCGTGCTCAGGGCGACGTTGATGTCGCCCACGCGCGGGTAGTACATCTGTGCCGCGCCCTCCATCATGTCTCCCTGCCGCATGCGCATGCCCGCGTAGTACTCGATGGTGTAGTCCCCGTCGAAGGCATACTTGCTCCACAGGGAGGCAACCCCCTTGCTCTGCCCGTTCATGTGGGACCAGCGCGGGTCACAGGCAAAGCGATTGGTCACCTCCCAGTCGCCGACCGTGACCCAGTCGACCGCGACCCGATCGAAAAGGTCGTCCTTGATCCGGCCCCTCTCGACACCCACATGAATGAAATCGATGGGGGCGGGAACCCGCAGCGCCAGGGCGCGCCCGGCCAGGGGCTCCGGATCGTGGAAGCTGAACACCTCCTTGCCGTCCATGAGACCCCACACCACGCTGCCGTCCCGGTGGAGTTCCAGGGTCCCGTCGCACACCGTGTCCGGGGTCCTGGGCAGGGCGCCGATCTTCTCGTCGATGATCTGCTGCCCCGGGAGGATGGTGCGTTCGACCGGCGTGAAACTGCCCCGGGCGAGGGTCGCCTGATGCCGCGACAGGATGACCGAGCCCCGGGACCGGTCCGGCGCGATGCGCACCTCGACGCAGTAGCTGCGCTGGGGCAGCATGTCGTCGTGTCCGAAGAAGACGGCGAACCCATCCTGAACGGGGAGGGTGATACGGAACGGGCCATAGAAATCGCCCGTGTGACGGAAGAACTGTGGGAAGGCGTCGGGGGCCGCGTCCTCTGCGGCCTGCAGGCGCAGCCAGGCGTAGCGGGGCGACGCCCAGCCCTGCATATAGGGGTCGTCGGCGAAGCGTTCGATGTTGACGGGCTGCTCCCAGTCGCGCACGGGTTCGGCGAAGAGGCGGGTCTCGGAGAAGGCCGTTGCGGATCGTCCCGAGCAGACCAGGGCGACGGCCCCGGCCAGGGACCTCGGGGGTTCCAGGCGCAGGTACGTTTCGCCGTCTACGCGGACCGTCAGTCGCTCGCCGCGGCCGTCGACTTCGAGGCGCAGCGGTCGACCGACCGGAACCGGGCACGGGCTGCGCATGACCTCGCGTGCCTTTCC
>JAFGRS010000604.1 GCA_016935045.1 Lentisphaeria bacterium
GAGCCCCCGTTCTCCACGAGGGCGTGGTCTACTTCGGGGCCGGGATCTGGCCGGAGGAAGGCGTCTACGTCTGCGCGCTGCGGGTGGCCACGGGTGCGTTGCTATGGCGCTGCGACAGTCTGTCGCTGGTTCCGGGGGGGATGAGCGACCACGGTCAGGCCTACGATCTGAGCCTGCCGCCGCAGGGGTATCTTGCCGTGGTTGACGGCAGGCTGGCGGTCCCGAGCGGGCGTTCGCTGGCGGCGTGGTTCGATCTCGATACGGGCGTCATGGAGCCGTATACGTGTTACTACGTGAAGACGAATCCGCCGCGGGGCACGTGGTACGTCTGCGGCACGGGTCGCTTCTGGGTGCAGGGGGGAAACTGGTTCGGCACGCGCCCCGAGGCGGCCCCGCCGCTGCCCGCGGCTCTGGAGAACAGCCGGCCGGCTACCTTCGGGTCGCGTCAGCCGCCCCCGAGCGAGTCCGCCGCTGCCGCCGCCCGTCCCTTCCTGCGGGCCGACACCTACCGGCTCCACAACGAGAACCTGTACACGGAACCCGTGCTGACCGAGACCACCGCCTTCGCGGCGGAGTTCGCGGAGGAATCCAGCTACCTCGTGCCCCGCGGGCACACCCATGTCGCCCCCGTGACCTACGACCGTATCGTCGCCCGGGACCTCACCCGCCCCACCTGGCGAACGGTCAACCACCTTCACCTCGGCTATGGACGCCAGGCCGTGCCCCTGCAACGCCTCGAATTCCCCCTGCTCTGGGAACTCGCCTCCCCCCTGCGCGTGCTGATCAAGGCCGGGGACCGCCTCTATGCCGGTGGCGACGGCCAACTCGCCGCCATTGCCATCCCGGCCCGCGGGGAGGCGCCTCGAATCGCCTGGGAGGTGGCCGTCCCGGGCACTCCCGTGCATGCCCTGGTTGCGGACGGCAGGCTGGTGGCGGTGACGGACAGCGGCCGCGTGCTCTGCTTCGGAGACACGCCGCCGGCGTCCCCCCGCCGGCCCGAGGCGCTTGCGGCCGGACTGCCGGCCCGGGAACCCGTCCCGCCCTATGCCTGGCTGATCGGCTGGGGCGACGGCCGCCGGGCCCGGGAACTCGCGCGCCGGGGAAGCCACCGCGTCATCGTCACCGAACCCGATCCGGCAACGGCCCGAGCAGCCCGCGAAACCCTGGCCCGGGAGGGCCTGCACAGCGACCGCGTGCAGGTGATCACGGGCAGCCCGGAGACCCTCTCCCTGCCCCCCTACTGGGCAGACCGCGTGGAGTTCGGCGCCGACCCGAGTTCGCCGCAAGCCGTCGGAGACTCGATCCTGGATGCCATGCGCCCCTACTCGGGCACGCTCCTGCTGCCTCCGGGTTGGCCGGATGCCCTGCCGGGAAGCCTCCCCGAGGCGCGCCCGGAATACGTCCTGGAACGCAACGCCGAGAAACCCACGCTGCGCCGGCTGCATCCTCCCCCCGGGGCCGCGGACTGGACCCACGAGGCGGGCAGCGCCGCCAATGGCTTCGCCAACGCGGAGCGTCGAGTCAAGTGGCCCCTCGGCGTGCTCTGGTACTCCGGGGACATCGACCGGTACTTCACCCCGGCCTCCCACTTCCAGCACGAACGCCACCCCTATCCGCTCGTGGCCGGCGGCCGCATGTTCCTCATCACCGGACAGTTCCTGCACGCCGTCGACATCTACACGGGCAGGTACCTGTGGCGGGCCGAGATGCCCCTCACGCCCTGGATCCGGAGCCGCTTCTTCGACAGCCGCATCTACGGACGCCCTACCGAGCGCAACGGCGTCGCCGCCCCAGACCGGGTGTATACCGTCCTCGGCGACGTCATCCACGCCTACGACGCCGCCACGGGCGCCCTGGTCCACACCTTCGCCATCCCGCCGGACATCGAGGACGAGGCGCGCGCCCGGGCCACCGAACCCCGCGAGGAAGCCATCCACGGGCAACGCGGCCTGCTGCAGGGCGTGCCGCCGTGGACGGAGGTGCGTCTCTGGAAGGGGGTGTTGCTGGCCATGCTGGGGCGTCATCTGGTGGCCCTGGACCGGCATTCGGGGGCATTGCTGTGGCGCCGGGCCGGCCGGCGTGAGACGACCACGTACGCGTTGGGGGAGGAGATGCTGTACGGCCTGGACTGCGATGACGTGCCCTTCGGCGGGTATGCTTCGCCGACGCCGCGGGGGGGAGTCCTCTTCGCCCTGGCACCCGGCACGGGAGCGTTGCTCTGGGAGCGCCCGATCGAGTATGGCGGCGTCCCGGAACACAACGTCGAGCATCCGCGTCCCTGGCTGCGTCCGGTGTTGCCGGAAGTTGCCTGGAACGCGAAGCACGGGCTGATCGTCTTGACCGTGAACCGGAACTCGGTACAGGTCTTCCGGGGCGAAGACGGGGCGCCGGTGTGGAGCAGGGACATCCCTCCCGCGGGCAACCTGCAGGCCGTCTATCCGCCCGTCGTCACGGACGACTTCCTCGTGCTCTCGAACTACCGGGGCTGCTACGGCTACCTTCTCGACGTGACGACCGGCCGAGAGAAGGGGGACGACACGGGGATTCCGCGCCCGAGGACCTGTGCCCGGATCCTCGGCAACAGCGATCTGCTCGTCTACCGCGATGCCGCCACCGAGCTCTACGACGTTGCCCAGAACCGGATGATCCAGCTCAACTCGGTGCGGTCGGGCTGCACCACCAGCTTCATCCCCGCCGGCGGCGTCCTGACCGCACCCATGCTGGGGCACGGCTGCGTCTGCAACTACCCCATGTTCGCCTCTCTCGGGTTGTTCCACTGGCCCGCCAGCGAGGGCTTGCGACCGGAACAGGTGACGGCCTCCTGGCGGAACCAGCTCGCCGACCGTGGCGCCGCCCGGATCGCCGGGCCGCTGGACGACGAAGAACCTGCACCTGCCGAACCGGCGCCCTCGGGAACCGCCGGCGCGGGCCCGGCCACGGACTTCGGACTGCGCCTCAACGCCAGCCTCGAACCCGCCCCGAGAGGCATGCTGTTCCGCACCCTCGACGCCGGCGCCGGTTACGCCCTGCGGCCGGCCGAGGCGCCCCTCCGACAGGCCACCTTCACCCTCTCCGCGGTGCGGGCCCCGGGGACGAACCGGCACGGCAATGCCTTCCTGGTACTGGGTACCGGGGCGACCCCGGCGGACTGGCTCGAGTGCCGCCTGTACTACGGGGGCCGCAGCAGCCTGATGCTCACGGGGAAGGGCGTCGAAACGAAGGAAGAGAAGGTGGCGCTGCAGCGAGGGGACCCCTTCGTCCTGACCGCCACGGTGGACTGCGCCGCGGGCACACTGACGTTCGAAGTATCGGGCCACAGCCTGACCACGCGCCTGACGAACCCTATCCAAGGGATCACGCACTACGGCTACGGCGGCGCCAACGCCGATACCGTCTTCTCCCCCATCCGGGTGCGCTGACCCCCATGCCTCACCTTGCGCGTGCAGGCGAGTTCTGGCCCCCCCCTTGACAAACGCTTGGCCGGGCATTCCCGGGCGCCGGCAGGGGAGGTCCGGGCATCAGCGGGGCTCGACCTTGACGGCGGTGTCGCGCCGGAAGGGAGGGACCCGCAGCACCAGGCGTCCATCCTGCGGGCACTCCGCTTCGACGACATCCGCTTGCCCCGTGTTCGTGTTCCACCAGGCGACTCTCTGGGAGCCGGGACGGACGCCCTCGATGGTGACCTCGAGGCCCTCGACGGTGGCGGCTTCGGCCTTCTCGACGACCATCCGATGCCACGAGGCGCGGGAGTCGTTCAGCCAGAGGTAGACCCCCGCATCGCCCTGGAGGCCCGTGGTCCGGATGGCCGGGTCGGACGTGGTTGCCGCGGCGGCCCGCAGCCGGCTCCGGGTCCAGGGGATGTCGGCCACGTATGCGGCCAGGGGACGGTACTGCGCGTAGGCGTCCATCCGGTCCAGTTCCTCCCACCACCAGAACATCGCCGTCCCCGAGAGTCCCGAGAGCGCCGAAGCCCACAGGGCGTCGTGGAAATGGTGCAACGCGGTGTCCTCCCGCATGTGCGGGCTGCGCTCCCACTTCTCCCCCGCCAGACCGAACTCGCTGAGCAGGGCCGGCTTCGACGGCGCTTCGCCACGCAGAAAGCGGGCCCGGTCAAGGGCCGCGGCCGCCGCGTCCTTCCAAAGCTCGTTCCAGTTGGGACGGAGATACCAGTGCAGGTCCGCCACGTCCAGTTCCGGGTGCTGCCAATCCCGCGGCGCCGGACCCCAGGCGCTGGTCGCCCTCAGGTGCCGGTAGGGATCGATCGCGGCGAGGTACTCCCCGAGCTCCCGGTAGAATCTGCCGCAGGGCAGGCCCGGGTTCTGCTCATTCCAGTATTCCCACACCGCGACGCTGGTCGAGCAGCCCCAGCGCGCCACGGCATAGCGCAGCAGGTCCCGAGCCGACTCCGTGGCGAGGGTGTATTCCAGGGCGTCTTCGTGCTTCATGGCATCCATGTAGAGATCCCGGTTCAGCAGACAGAGCTGCAGCCGGATGCCGTGCTCCTCGGCGGTCTCGACGAGGTGGTCCACCAGGAAGCAGTCCACCGGGTTGTAGACTCCCCGCACCGGCCGCCCCGGATCGGCCTCCCAGAGAAGGTCGGGGCCGCCCCCGGCCTGCCGCAGGCCCAGCTCGCGCACCTGGATCTCTCCTGCGCCCAGCAGACGCAGAGCCAGGCCCTCGAGGAACCAGCGCCCGGCCCGGGCAGGGACCTCACGCGAAAACGACACCCAGGCCCCCGGCTCGCGCCCGACGGCCGCTTCCCCGAGCGGGACCCCTCCCAGCTCGATGGCCACGCCGCGGGCCTCCCCCCGCAGACGCACGCGGCCGCTGAGGACATAGGCGGCGTCCGGGCGCACGGCCACGGGATGGGATGGGTCGACCCGGAAGAGGCTGCCGTCGGCCCCCGCCAGGGTCACACAGGGCACGGAAGGGGTGTCGGGCCCGTCCCCCGGGACCTCGCTCAACGTTGGTTTGGGGCCCCAGGACCGTCCCCAGGCGCTCTTCCGGGACTCGACGGCAACGGCCCAGTCGGAGCAGCATACCCACACCCGCAAGGTGTTGGCGCCGTTCTCGGCGAGCCGGCCCAGAATGACCTCCATGCGGCTGGGAGTCACGTATTGGCTGGGACCGAGAAAGGCCAGGTTCTGGCCGATAGGAAAAAATGGCCTTCCGGAATCCAGCTCAAAAAAACGTGAATCGTTGCCGGAGACGCGCACGTAGCCGTCGTGGTCCCGGGGCGTGCAGCGGAAGGAGACACTCTCCGACGAGCGGGCCTGCCCGGCACCGCAACGGAGCAGGGCGCGAACGTCATAACGTCCCACCTCCGCCGGCGCGAATCGTGCCTGCCAGCGTCCGGGGCCGTCGAGGGCGACCCAGTCCCTGACCCGCCCGCCGGCGTCCACCGTTCGGCGTTCGCAGGGCTCGTACCAGAAGGCGGGGACGCCGATGACCCTGCCGCCCGGCGCCCGGATCTCCAGATCCAGGGTGACCTCGCGGGGGGCAAAGGGATTCCGGAAGGTCTCTTCGCAGGGGATGTCGAAGGTGACGCGTCCGTAGCGGGGGACGACGGCGGGGGCGAGAGCCAGTCCCAGGGGCGGGGGCCGGAGTTCGCGGATGCGGACGTTGCGGTACCAGGCTTCGCTGGGAGGACCCCCGTGGATCTGCAGCGCGATGACGCCTTCCTGGACGAGGGACTCGTCCGCTTCGCTGTAGTCGACCGTCCGGGTGCCGTTGACCCAGAGCTGGACGCGTCGGCCTTCGCAGCGAATGCGGTAGTCGTTCCAGTCCTCGGGTCGGATGGGCCCGGCGCGCTGGTCGGGCGGCGGTCCCGCCAGGATCCGGCGGCGTCGGGACTCGTCGTAGAGGCATCCCCACCATCCATCTCCGAGATCGGCCTGGTAGCCGATCATCTCGTGGTGTTCGGGGAGCCGGCGGCTGCGGATCTGGATGCCCGCGTTGGCTCCCCTGCCGAGGAGCTTGAAGTCGAGGCGCAGTTCGAAGTCGGCGTAGGTCGTTGTCGAGCAGAGGAACTCGTTGCGGGCCACCGGTCCGTCCAGACTGCCGCCGACGATGGCGCCCTCCCGGATGCGGAACACCTCCCCGTTACCCTCCCAGCCGGCCAGGGAGTGCCCATCGAACAGGGGCACAAACTCCTCTTCCCCAGGCACTTGGCCTGCTGCCTTCAGGATCCCGAGGGCCATCGCCATACTCCCCGCCAAGATCCACCGTGATCCGTTCGCCATGGTTTCACCTCATCCTGCCCCCGCACCGCGCCCGGCGCCCGCTCGGGGCCTGCTCGATCATCGCGATGGGGGCTGCGCCGCCGATTCCCCGCCCGTCCCGCCGGGAGGCACCTCCCCCCGTGCGGCCCAGACGATGGCATTGAGCACCAGGCGGAGCACGTCGGGATGCTGCCAGTTGGCATGCCAGTGCCCGCCCGTGAAGCCGAACCCCCGGGCGCCGTCCCTGCCCTCGTAGGCCCAGGCCACGTGCTCCGCTCTGCCCATCCGGGCGCGCACCTGGGGATTGCCGCTGTGGGGGCCGTCGGGACCCCGGCGCGTCGCGTCCGGAGGCACGGCCGACAAGACCGGCACGACCCCTTCCATCCCTTCCCGGAAACGCATGTGGTAGTACCACTCGTCGCGGAGGGCAAAGGGGCGCACTCCGCGTGTCACGAGGTGTTCCGGAAGGGCTTCGAAGTGGGCCTCCCAGACCGGGTTGACGGACCACCACGTCTCGTAGTATCCCCCCAGCCACTCGAGGAATGCGGCCCCGGCCGTCTCCCCGGGCACCGCCAGCGCGTAGTGCAGGCAGACCACTCCCATGCCCTGTTTCACGCGGGCAGCGACATCCTCGATGTGCCCCAGGATGGGATGACCTTCCTCGCCATCACTGTAGACCACCAGCGCGTCGGCGCCGGCGAGGAGGCGCCCGTCCTGTGGCCAGCCCAGGCTCACGTCGGCCGCCATGCCGGCGACGCAGCGCTCGAGTTCGGCGGCCAGCAGCCGGCAACCCGCCTCGTGGTCGTGTGTGCCCTCCCCGTGACTGTCGGGTCCGGCCACGAACAACACCCGCCGCAGGACGTCCGCTCCGGAGGACGTCCGCGCCGGCGGCGCCGAAGCCACCGGGTCCAGGCCCGCGCACCAGGCAGTGCCGCGCCGGAACAGCTCCGCCACGGTAGGATGGGCCAGGGCCCCCGGGTCATGCCCCAGGGGGCAATGGAAGACCCGCCCCTGACCGCAGGGGAATACGAACGCCATGGGGTAATCCTTGCCATCGACCCTGGACACGGCATCGGCGAGGACCGTGACCGGGAGGTCGCCTTCGAGGCAGGTGTAGAGTTCATCCGTCGTCTCGAAATCGGCCAGTCCGGCGGTGATGGGGTGTGCCACCGGTGCGATGCGGACGCGGAACGCGCCGTAGGGGTCGTGGCCCCGCAGGGCCGGGTTCCAGACCCGTCCGGCCAGGGGCGCGAAGTCCGCGCGGAACTCCTCGAAGGCCCCCCCCGCGAAATGCACCAGCACCAGGCCGCCGCCCGCGCGCACGAACGCCGCCAGGCGGTCGAAGGCTTCGCGTCCGGGGACCGCCGCGTCGTAGTTCTTGAAGTGCAGCACCACCGCCGCGTAGTCATCGAGGGCCAGCGTCCGCAGCCGGGTGAGGTCGTCCACGACGTCCACCACGAACCGTCGGTCCTGCCGCAATTCGGCCGCCAGGACCGGGGCCGTCGCCTGCCAGGCATGTCCCTTGTAGTCCTCCCCCGTCAGCAGCAGGACGCGTTTGGCGCCCGGGAACGGGGCGGTCCCCGCGGCGCGTTCGGGGGGCGCATCCGATTCGAGCAGCCAGACCTCGCTCAGCACCGCATTGACCGGCCCGGCCCGCAGCACGTCTACCCGGACGACTCCCTTCCCGTAGACCCCTGCCGGCAGCTCGACCATCGCCTCCGCCGCGGGCTGACGGTCCCGGGCATGGTTCGGCAGCCGGACCCGGGACAGCAACGCGGTGCCGCCCGCAACCACGGTCTGCACCCGGCCATGGGCGTCGTAATCCCACCAGGTCATGCCGACCCGATAGGTCTTGCCCGGGTCCAGACCCGACGCCTCGACGCTCACCAACGAGCCGTCGAAAATCACCGTCGCAGCCTGCACGGGACCGTTCTTCTCCGCCCCGGCCCAAAGATACGGCGCCCCGCGGACAACGCGCAGACACGGCGCCGGCGCCTTGCCGTCGACCGCCTCCGGGCCGCAGTCCAGGTACGCCACCAGGCGGAACCCCTCGGGAACCCCTTCCGCCAACTCCTGCCGCCGCCGGGCGCTGCGCCGGGGCACGGCCACGAGCGCCAGTTCGGCCGTGCTCCCGGAGACCACGGCTTCCCGTCGGCGGCGGGCCCAGGCCCCGAGGGAGGCGTCTTCGGCCAGGGCCGCCAGGGCATCGAGCACACGGAGCTGCTCCTCGGGCGCCGGCAGATCCTGCTCGACCTGTCGCGCCAGACCCCGCGCCGCCAGCGTGTGCGCCGCCGCGTCTTCCTTGCCCGCAAGCAGGGCCAACAGATCCTCGACGGCCCCGTCGTCGGGCCACGCCGCCAGGGCGCGCAGGGCCTCCCGGCGTAGGTCGGCATCGGCCGCGGCCAGGCCCTGCCGTACCAGTCCCAGGGCCGAATCCCCCCCGAGACGGCCGGCCAGGCGGAGGACCGCGACTCGAACCGAAACCGGCGCATCCCCCTGCCAGAGGGCTGCCAGAGGGGCAACGGACCCGGCCCCATCCTCTTCCTGCGCGGACAGGCGCGCGGCCATCCGTACCAGTGCGTTCTCGTGGGCTTGACGGACGGCCTGGTCCGCCTCGGGTCGCAGCAGCAGCCGCTGCACGGCATCGGCGTAAGCCGCCGCCGTCGCGAACTCCGCCAACCCGCGCCAGGCAGCCACGCGGACCGCCGCCGCCGGATCGTCCACGGCGTCACGCAGCATGGCCGGCAGGCCGGGAGACCGGCGCGCCGTTGCCGCTTCGAGCAGCAGCGCCCGCACGTCTGC
>JAFGRS010000605.1 GCA_016935045.1 Lentisphaeria bacterium
GACCCGGCTGTCCCGGGAAGCTCCCAGCGCGCGCCCTGGCGCGCTTGGTAGCCGTTTCGCGATCGCCCGCGACAAGCGGGTGGACGCCAAACGGGTACGGGTCCACATCCCGTGCGGAGTGGGCGCGCCGATGGTATCTTCTACGGAGCCCAGTCAGCAGGAGCCACGAAGATGCTTGGAGTGCGCCGAAGCCGAACGCCGATCCCGTGGCTTGCGGCCGTGGCGCTGGCGGCGGTTGCTCACACGGAGGAGATCATCGTGAAGAGGATGCCCACCGGCCCGGAGGCCCTCTGGCACATGCACGACGGCGGGGATTCGGCTGGCAATTGCCCCCTGAATGTGCACGGAAAAGTCGAACTCGGGGTGCCGCTGCCGGCGGACGAGAGGGCCGCGTCGCTGTCCCGCGGCGGGGGCGGGTACGTTGCCCGCTTCGCCGGCGGCTACCTGGGCCTGGCGGAAAAGGCGACACTGGGGCTCGGTTCCGAGGCCTTCAGCATGGTCCTCCGCCTGCGGGACCCGGAGGGGACGTGGCTGGGACCGATCCTCGGCAGCTACGGCAGCGACCGGCAGGTGAGCGTCGCGCTGCGCCTCGAGGATGGCCGGCAACTGGCGGCTCGGGCGGCAGCGGGCCCGGCCCCCGTGGCGCAGTGGCTGTTCCGCGAGGGCGGGCCGCGGAGCGTGTACGGGCACCCGGGCTGGTTCGAGGTGGTCTGGGGAGCGCAGCAGCCCAACCCGGCGCGGCTGGCCCGTTTCGCGCCTGCCCGGGACCCGAACGCCGTCCCCCGGACGTTGGCCGGCGACATCCGCAACGCAGTCATGCGGGTCGGCTTTCCCGCCGCACTCGTGGACCCCACGGCCTGGCACGATGTCGTCATCCGCTACACCGGCGCCAACCTCCAGCTCTGGATCGACGGAGTGATGCTGGACGAGGAATACCCCCTCGGCACGACCCGCGTCCCGACCGTCCCCTTCCTGATCGGGGCGGGACATGATCATGGCGAACTCAAGACCGGTTTCCACGGGCTGATCGACCACGTGGGCCTCTGGCACCGGGCCCTGACGCCGGCGGAGATTACAGCGCTCTCCGGCGGACCTGAGCAGGTGCGTGCCCGGGAACTCGCCATCCTCGGCGATGAGAGCCCCCGCGTGCAGTACTTCCGCCCCCGCGGGCACAATCGCAAGGCAGGCGACTGCATTCCCTGGTGGGATGCGCGGCGCGGGACCTTCCGCCTGTTCTACCTGATCCTCCGCCGCAACCACCAGAGCAAATGGGACGCGGGCCACGGCGGTCTGGAGATCTGGCAGACCTCCACCAGGGACCTGGAGACCTGGGAGCACCATCCCGTCACCGTGCCGATCTCCGAGCCATGGGAGGCCTGGAACGGCACCGGCGGGGTCGGCTTCCAGGACGGCGTCTATTCCTGGTTCTATCCCTGTCCCGACTACGACTCGGGCCACGGCGGCATCCAGCTCGCCACGAGCACGGACGGGGTGCACTTCGAGAAGCGGGGGCCTCACCCGTTTCTCCCCGGCGGCGACTGCGAGATCTACCAGGACGCGGGGGGGCTCTTCCACATGCTCCGCCACGGTCCCGGGCGTCGGGTGACAACGCCGGCGCTGCGCGACAAGACGCTGGTGGCCTGGGTCCGGCTGTCCGACCTCGACCAGCGCGGCGGCAGCGTGCTCACGATCGAGCATCCGGACGGCGACGCGTTCGATGCCATCGTTTTCGGCGAACGCGCCCCGCGCCGCTGGATGCCGGGCAGCAACCAGTTCCGGCGCACGCCTCCCCCCGAGCAGCAGTCCCCCTGGCCGGAGGAAACGGCCGCGCCGGACACCGTGGTGCAGATCGCCATCGCCTACCGGGGCACGACTGTGACCCTCTACCGGGACGGGGAACTCTATGCCGCCGCCACGGTTCACGAACCGGTGGTGTTCCCGCCCGGCTCCTCGCTGATCATCGGCCGCCGCCACATGACCGCCTCCCCCCGGAACTCCCACTTCCATGGTGCGGTGCTGGATGCCCGGGTGTATGACCGCGCCCTGGACGCGGCCGAACTGGCCGGACTCCGGCCCAATGCACCTGGCGGACCCTCACCCCTCGCCTGGTTCGATTTCGCCGCCGACAGCGCGGCGGACCGCACGGGCACGTTCCCGGCAGGCCGGACCGAGGGAACCGCCCACATCGAAAACGGCGTGCTGCGCCTCGACGAGGATGGCCACTTCCGTTCCCTCTGCTCCATCACCACCCTCGAGCGCCTCACCTCGCCCGACCTGAGGACCTGGACGCCCGTCCCCGAGCCGTTCATCGAGACCGATGTGCGCAACGTGGCGATGTGCCCGCACCTGTTCCCCTTCGGCGACTGGTACTACTTCATCGGCGGCACGCAGTGGTTCCGCTCGCGGCACGAGTTCGGGCCCTGGGAGAAACACCGCCCGGTCCACCTCTGCGAGCTGTTCGTGCCCAAAACCGCACCCTTCGGCAGGGCACGTCGCATCTACGCCGGCTTCCTGCGCGACGGCGGCTGGGGCGGTAACGAGGTCCTCCGGGAACTCGTGCAGGACCGGGACGGCTGGCTTGGGACCCGTTTCGTCCCCGAGATGATCCCGGCCTGCGGCGACCCCATCCCCCTCGGGGACGGGACCACGCGGCGGATCTCCGAACGCGCGCCGGTGACGATTCCCGGTGTCCCCCAGGACTGTCGGATCCAGCTCCAGGTCGAACCCGGCCCCGGGCTGCGCGCCCTCGTCCTGGTCCTTCGCGATGGCCCCGCCGACGGCGACGGCTGCGAACTCCGCCTGGACCTGGGCCGGGGGACGGCGGCCTACGCGAAGATGTCCGACAGCGCCGGCAACGTCAGCCCTGGGCCCGCCATCCGGGAACTCCGCACCCTCGAGCGGCCGTTCAGCCTCGATATCCTCTGCCGCCATGATATCGTCGACGCGGAGATCGGGGGCTTCCGCGCGACCTGCACCCGGTTCTGGAACCCGGCCGGGGACCGCCTGAGGCTGGTGGCCGAGGGCGGCGCCGTCGACATCCACGACCTGAGCATCCGGCCCCTGACGGAGCGCTACGAGCCCTATCCCGGCTGGCGCGACGCCCGACGGCAGGCACGGTAGCCCCAACCCCCCGGTCGAGGTCTGGCGCCTCGCATCCACCAACCAGGGCTTCCTCGAAGCCGCATCCGGGAGCCCGATGCACGGTGAGCAGACAGCAGGAGGCGGGTCAGTCCGGGATCCGTTCGGCGACGTCCTCATGGAGAGCGGCCAGAGCCGAATCGAGCGTTGCCAGACGCCCCCCGCGCTTCCGCGCCAATGCGGCCAGATAGGCGTCGCTGATCTGGCGGTACCCGATGACGCCGGTCACACGGACATCACGATAGGACACGTCGTCCGGCCAGAATGCGTGGCCAGGCATTCCCTCGATCCCGGCAAGGAGGCTGAGAACTCCCCCTGCAGTGGGACTTGGCACATCCCGGAAGTAGTGCCGAACCAGCGCCCCCTGGGTGATGGGACAGGTCGCGAAGGAGGGTTGCGCTCTCACGAACCAACGGCGGGCGCGCTCGTGGTGCACATGGGAAACGTCGACCAGGGCAATAAGAACATTGGCATCGAGAAGCCGGGTCACCGATCATCCTCCAGGGACCGGACGTCCTCAGCGCAGATGGAACGGTCAGAGCGAATCAGCGGAAAGCCAGTCTCCGGATCCGTGCCCATAGCCAGATCGGAGCCGGACCCGTCGGCCTGCAGGCCCCGTCGCAGCAGGAGCTTCGCCCTCCAGGGGATGGGGCGTCGGGTCCTCGGTTCGGACTGGAGGGCGAAGCTCCTGCTGAGCCGATTCCCGAGCCCTTCCTGTTTTCACTGAGGCATTACGGTCCCATCTCCGCAGCGTGGGAGTCGATCGCGTGAGAGAACTGCCCAAGCGAGTCGCGGCCAGTCTCCTCTGCCTGGCCGCCCCCTTCCTGGCGCGCGGTGGCGAGCCGCCCGTGGAGAAGCCCGACCCCCGCTACCCGACCGGGCCTGTCGAGTACTTCCCGGCCGACGGTTTCCTGCGCGGCTTCCTGGTCTCGCCGCCTCTCATCTCCCGGAAGATCCCCCTGGCGGACTTCGGGCGTCTCGAACCCATGCGCCCCGGCGCCGCCGAGCCCTTTTGGACGCTGAACCAGTGGTTCTGCGTCGAAAGTCTGGCCGAGGCACACCGTATCGCGTTCGGCGAACGGGAGGCGGCATGGCGGAACCCCTACCAGGAACTGCGCCTGACGGTCGGTCCCGACGGTCGTCCCGCACTGACCCTGACCCTGGATGCGCTGGCCGTCTACAATCACAGGAAGCTGTCCTACGCACAGATGGGGCGTATCCGGCCGCACTTCCTCGTGGCCCACAACTTCTACCCCGATCGGGAGGGCATCCGACGCTACGGCGGCGCAGCGGAGAAGGACACGACACCGGATGGCGGCACGTTCCCGGACCTGGCGGCCTTGAACACACTGACGCTGTCCGTGAACCTGCGCCTGGCTGAAAGGCGGGACCTGCGGGATGCATACCCGCACGATGACGCTGCCCACCGGCGGCGACACTACAACCGCGCTTGCTTCCAGTTCTGGCTGCGGGTCTACTGCCGCGACCCGGAAGCGCCCTCGCACGGCCGTTTCTTCTGGCTGGGCTACCGGGCGTACGACGGCGAGGTGCCCTATTCTTCGAACATTCCGCACGAGCGGGACCAGATCGAGAGCGACGGCAACCTGACCTTTGCCTACCGGCTCTGCGACCGGAGCGTGTACGGTCCGGGATACGCGCCGAAGCTGGCTGACTTTCACGCGGGCGAGGAGACTCCCATCCGCATCGACGTCCGGGCTGCGGCGCGGACCGCGATCCGTGCCATCAGGGAACAGAAGAGCGCCTTCATGGATGCACCCGACGATCTCCGCGGCTGGACGCTCTCCAGCTTCAACATCGGCTGGGAACCCGCCTGCCCCTTCCGCGGCACCATGGAGATCCGGGACCTGTCCCTGAAGGGAGGCAGCAGGTGACCCCGGGGACGCCCGCCGATCCTCCACCGGCCGACGGTGAACGCCTTTGCGCGGTGCACTGCCGGGAGGTGATCTTCCCCCTGGTAGTCCAGGTCCTGCGGCGCACGCCCGCGCCCCCCACCAGGAGGAAGTTCCGTGCGGAATGTGCCAGGTCGTGTGGGTTGACGGCGCAGGAGACCAAGCAGGAACGGGGGGAGAATTGCGGTGTGGCGTCCCTGCGAGCGCGTCACGAAGAGACCAAGCCAGGAGCCGAGGAGAAGAAGCGCTGGCTCTGCGCTGAGCTGCCAGTAGAACTGACGGCGTCCGCCATCCCGGGGTACGGCACGGACTGGAACGGCCCCACGGTCGGGCCCATCCTCGGTGGGCGCGCTGGGGCGGGGGTCTTGCCGCCGCATTGGATGGATCCGCTCAACCAGTGGCTGGAAACCGCCATGTTCGGGGTCGGACATGCGGCAATCACCGACATGGCCCGCCGGACGGTCCGTCTCGCCTTGGACCGCATCGCCGGTCAGGCTGTAGACGCGACGCCGCGACCTCTCACCCGGGGCCGTCAACGGCTGAAACGCCCACCCACGAGCTGGCCCCCGTCCGGAAGGGTCTTCCGTAGCCCCTCGGTACCCGGCGCGGGCCGTGCGCGAAAGAACCCCCGCAGGTTCTTTCATGAATGTGCAAATAAATGAATGCCTTAGGCGTTGCCTCATTGGGGCCGGGGCTGCGGATGATGCAGCTGGCACAAACGGCGACAGGAACATGCGCGGTCAGCTTCTGCTTGCCAGACAGTCCGGATGGTCTCGACTTGCAGATGGGAGAACGTGCAGATGCAGATGGCACCACATCTTGACTTGGCTCTGGGCAGAGGCAAACTAGAACAGGCTGAGTTGTTCCGTTGGGTGCCCGAATCCCAGATGGGGCTAGTCGAGCCAAAGGAGTCTTGCGGGTTGGCGGCTACCAGAAGCAGGGCGTCACTTCCGTCGCCTGAACGCGCGAAGGCACTGGGTGCCTATTACACGAGCCGACGTGTCGCGGATTTCCTCGTGAGGTGGGCGATCCGAGGACCAGCGGACTGCGTACTTGACCCCGCCTTCGGGAATGGGGTGTTCCTGGAGGCCGCTGCCGACAGAATCCGGGTCTTGGGAGGAGATCCCGGACAACGTGTTGCCGGTGTGGAACTCGATGAGGCAACCTACTCCTGTGTGGTGAGCCGACTGGCGGATTCTGCCCAGATCAGTCCCGAGCGTTGCCGGCACGCGGATTTCTTTACGTTGAGCACCGGCTGGGGTGTCTTCGATGCCGTCGTCGGCAATCCCCCGTTCATTCGATACCAGCGCTTTGCCGGACAGCTACGGCGGCGGGCCCTCGACCGCGCTCTGGCCATGGGCGTCACATTGCCCGCGTTGACAAGTTCTTGGGCGCCGTTCGTCGTACACGCCGCCTCAATGCTGCGGGACGGTGGCCGAATGGGTCTGGTTGTCCCCTTCGAGGCAGCCTACTCCGTATACGCCCGACCACTCCTTGGATTCCTTGCGGACTCATTCGGAAACGTGTCATTGCTGACCTTTCAGCAGAAGCTCTTCCCCTATCTCAGCGAAGACACCATGCTGCTACTGGCCGAAGGCAAGGGTGGCCGTGCGGAGGTCTTCGAGTGCTTCGACTTCGAAGATGAAGGTTCACTCCCGGACTCGGACGGCAGTATGCCCATGGATCTGC
>JAFGRS010000606.1 GCA_016935045.1 Lentisphaeria bacterium
CCGTGCGCCATTCGCCGTCTCCCACCGTGACCGGTTCGTCCACGCGTACCGTGGGCACTTCGGCAAGAGCACGGTACGTGCCCAGGTTCCGGCGGAACAGGGCCACACCCGCCTCCCCGTACGTCCTCCCGATCGAGCCTTCGTGCGCTCCGGCCGTAGGATCGGCCTCGATACCGGCCTCGGCACAATCGGCCTCGAAGGCATGGGTCCATACCCCATGCTCGGCGTCGAGAAGCGCCTCGCTGAGACGCCAGGTGCTGCCCCCGGTCAGCCGCGGATCACGGACGACGAGGTGAATCGTCTCGGGTACCTTTGGCTGGCGCAACGGACGATGGTTGTAGAGCAGCAGACACAGGGACTCGCCCTGACGAAAGGCCAGCGCGCCGGCATCGGCACTGGACCGGGCTTCGACGGTGACGGCCAGCCGCGGACTCCCGACCACGCGTTCCAGCATGGCGATGACGTGTGCCCGGGCGTGATAGAGTCCGGCCGTCGTGGCGGCCCACTCGTAGACGTGCCGGATGCCGTGCGCATAGACCCGTGCCGCCAAGGCGGCATAGAAACTGGCGGCCCATTCGGTGGTGTCGCCGGCCCAGAGCCGCCGGCCCCGTTCATCGTGCAGCACGGCGAACTCGCCGACGATCAGGGGCGTATGGGCGAAACGCGGATAGCGGTCCAGGCGTTCGCGGACGCGGGCGACGGCGTCGTCGAAGGCGTCAAGCGACTGCCCCACCCGGCCATACCAGGAAGAAGAGAACCAGTCCATCTGTGTGCTGACAGCGCCGGTGGCATGGTTGCGGCCGGCGCCGCAGTGGTCGATGATGTCGAGCCCCCAGTTCCCCGTGGACCGGGTGCCGAACTGGCCCCCCGCGGGGTTCAGAATGTTGCCAGGGCCGATCGTGGCGCCGGGCAGTACCCGGGTGACCGCGGCAACGGTGTGGTCGTAGAGCCGAAGGTATTCTTCTCGTGTGCCGCACCAATGGCCGGGGTTGAGATCCGGCTCGGTGCCGACACGAAACCACCAGGAGGCGACGCGCTCGGCCCCGAAGGCGTCCACCATGGCCTGCACGGCCGCTTCCACGTACCGGGCCCACACCGTGACATCGGCCGGCGGCGCCGTGTTGCCGTAGGTGTGTTCCCGGGGCGGGTCGCTCATGGCATAGGGCACGTTGTCCAGGACGATCCAGGGCGTATAGCCGACGTCGAGCATGCCCCGGATCTGGTCGATCAGGCCACGGAAGTCCACCTCGAGCCGGCCGTGGGCATCCAGGCCGGCATACCACACATTCTGATCGCGGTAGCGGCCGCCCAGGAGATAGACGGCATTGACCTGGCGGATAAATGGCCGGGCACGACAGCCGCGGCGATAGGCCTCGTCCGTGAAACGGTGCGGCTCATTGCAGTTGGCGACGGTCCAGAAGGCGTAGCACGTACCCACCTCCCGGGTGGCATCCACGGTCACGGTTCGGTCGCCCGGGGTCATCTCGGCGGGGAGCGTGAAGCATGGCGCCAGGGAGATCGCACCGAGAAGGCCCCGCCAGGGTGTCCTCGATCCCCGGTCGCCGATGCTGCAGTGCGTCGGCCAGGGATCCATCAGCCGTCCGGTGGACGAACCGGTCAGGCGGCCGTCGACGCTCAGCAGGAACTTGACCTCGGCAGCCGCGGCCTGCCAGGTGAATGTCAGACGATGCCAACTCAGGGGCGACCAGGCGCGGGCCGCACTGTAATGGACCGCCGCGAAATACGGCTCCCCACCCTTGTACACCGCCATGAGCCCACCCTGACGGAACAGCAGGGTCAGGTGAACGTGCGCCTGCTCGCCGCAATGGAAGACGGCACGATCCTCTTCGACGGGCCAGTCCGCAGGCGCCTGCAGGCGCAGGTCGATGGTCCCGGATGCCGCGGTCAGGTTCCCCGCGGTGGGGGCGCGGAGGCCGCCGGCGCTCACCAGAAGAGCCTGCCCCCCATCTCCGGGCGCGGCAGCCAGACTGGCATGCGCCGTCACGCCGGCCGGCAGGTTGCCCAGATCCGCCCCGGTGATCACCAGCGCGCCACCGCCGGGCAGCGCAAAAACCAGGGCACCGCCCAGGAGAAGCGCGGTTCGGGGCAGGGTCCATGACGGGAACAGAGGACTACGGCTTGGGTGCGGTGCGCTGGACATTCTCCTCCAACATCGGATCGGTGAACATGATGTGACCATAGGCCGTCCCCCAGCCGCCGCCGGCCTGTCTGTCCTGGGCCAGGTGCAGAGTGAAGAAGCGCGTGTCCGCTCCGACCTTGGCAGCCACCTGCGCCGTCAGAGAACGCGTCACGCGGTGGCGCAGGGTGGCATTGCGGGTTCCCAGGGCAGCGATGCGGTCGGTCAGTTCCTTGCCTTCTGCGGCCCCCGCAGGCAGGGCGTTGCGGATATCGGCGGCCTGGCGGCGCGGGCCTCCCCGAGCGCGGCCACCTCCCCTTCGGCGGCGGCGAGACGGGCGCGCACGCCGGCCATTTCCGGACTGTCGGCCGGGATCTGGGCTCCGGAGCAGGGGGAGCAGCGGGAGCTCCGGCGCTGGTGCTGCTCATGCACCGATCCTCCGTACCACACCATTCCCTCAGGCAAGACCGGCCCCCCCCCCGGCCCGCATC
>JAFGRS010000607.1 GCA_016935045.1 Lentisphaeria bacterium
CCCGTCTGCAGCATGTCGAAGTCCAGGACACCCTCATCGGCAACCGTGTCCCGGGCCGAGGTGCTGGGGTGGATGCTCACGGGCCGGCGCCAGGGATCGATGCTGCGCAGGTAGCGGCCGATCTCGGCCCAGCCCTGTTCCAGAGCGGCCTTGTCCGCCTCGCGCGTTTGGGAGAGGTAGTACGGCATGGAGCCCTCCCCGGCGAGGCACCAGACCACCGGATAGGCGCCATAGCGGGCCACAAGGGTTCGCCAATGCCGCTTCATGCGCTCGATCCCCAGCCAGGGCAGATAGTAGCCCCAGCACCCCACGATGCAGGGGACCAGGCCGGACCGCACCAGCCAGCGCAGGCGCAGGTCCGCCGCATCGAAGTAGGCCGGACGGATGCGGGCGAAGTCGGCCTCCCAGGGGTACCCGGCTTCGTTCCGGCCGCGCGGGTCGAAGGCCGGCATGTCGGGGTACAGCCCGGCCACGATCTGGATGACGTTGAACCCCTTCGCGACCCGATCGGCAACCAGTTCCTGGAAGTCGCCGGGCCAGGCGAGGCGGGAGCAGAGGCCCATCCACCAGGTGTCTCCGAGCCAGAAGAACGGCGTTCCGTCGGCATATTCGAAATGGGTTCCTCCGCGAGCGACGCGGATGGGGCCCCGTGCCAGGAGCCGGTTGGCGCCGGTATGGGGTTCGGCGCGCAGCGCTCCGGTGACGCCGTGGAGGTCCCCGTTGGCGGCGTCCGAGCAGCAACTCTCCCAGCGGTAGAGGCCGGCGGCGGGCGGGGCAAAACGGATGCGCCATTCCCTCTCGCCGGCCCAGTATGCCGGGACGCGCCACTCGCCTCCCGCCGCGTGCCGGAAGACGACATCCACTTCCACCCGGTCGCTCGACTCGCCATAGCCCTTCGCGGAGAGGAACCCCCACTCCGCGACCTCGTGGACTACCGCCAGACGTTCTGCCATGCCCGTGTCCTCCTGGCCAGCTCCCCGGCACCGCGCGCCCCGATGCCGGGGGCGGCCGCGCGGCCGCCCTACCCGCGGGATTGGTCAATCCGGCTGCGACAGGTAACGTACACGCGCGGTTCCCCACGTCGAACAGGAAATGGACATGTCGGAAGGCCCCCAGACCCGACGCAAGGCGGATTGGCTCCACCGGGCCCTGGCCAAGCTGTGCTGGGAGAGCCACCACGCGGGCGGACGCTGGCGGACCCGCGTCTACCACAGGCACAACAGCCCCTGCCCCGTCTGCGGCACGCCCTGCTCCAGGTGCGCCTGCCTCCCTCCCGCCGCGCCGTCCCCTTCTGCCCCTCGTGCCAACCCACGGGGACACCCCACCAGCAGCCGACGCTGTTCGCCGACCTCAACGCGCCCCCAGAGCCTCGATAGCCAGCGCCACGGCCTCGCGGGCCGCGTAGAGGGCGCCGGGATCGGGCAGAATGCGGGTCGAGTAGCGCCCGATGGCGCAGGGCATCGAGACCAGGGCGCCGGCCTGCGCCAGGGCCTGTTCCGCGGCCGCCACGTCCCGCCCCGCCGCACGGGCCGCTTCGAGGCGCTGCCGCAGCAGGAAGAGGTACTCGTAGTCCTCGACGCCTTCGCGGGCCTGTTCGAAGCGCACGGAGGTCACGGGGCCCGGGACGCCGATCGGGGCGCCGGGGTAGAGGAGGAACCCGTCGCCGTTGGGGTAGCGGACGTAGTGGGGATCGCTGCCGGGTCCGAAGTTGTGGATGAGGAACCGGTGCCAGCCGTACTGGAAGGGGTCATAGGTCAGCCAGTCGACGCCCCAGAATTCGTACGCTTCGGCGCCGTATTGGAAGCAGTAGTGCGGCAGGAGCCGTTCGATGGCGCAGTAGGGGGTATCGGTGCACATCTGCCCGTCGGTGGTCCACCAGATGGTGGCCCCCTTGGCCTGGAGGTCGCGGATCTTCGCCTCGGGCACGATGCCGTAGTGGCCGATGCCCCAGACATCGAGGCTGTCTTCCCACTCGGGTTGCTGGTGCCAGGTACTCGAGTAGATGCGGATGCCGGGATCCACCCCGTGGATCATGGCGCAGAGGGCTTTCATCTGGGCCCGGATCTCGGGCTCCCGATCGAAGGGTTCATCGCTGATGTACAGCACCACGCGCCGGTCCCAGCCCTTCGCCTTGAGGTGGTCCCAGAACGCCTTCAGGCATGCCTGGTAGGCCTGCACGAACGCGGGACGCAGCACGGCGCGGTCCACCCCTTCGTAGGGGTATTCCCCCTCGTAGGGCTTCTCGCCGAACTTGTTCCCCGGCAGATGGCCCCAGCCGAAGCAGTAGAACAACCAGGGCGTGTAGGCGTGGGGGAAACGCAACTCGTCGAAGTAGATGCCCGCCAGGCGGTCGTACTCGGCGAAGTCCGCCGCCACCTTCCCGTCCGCATAGCTCAGTTTCGGGGCGACGGGAATCGTGTCGGGACATAGCCGGCGCCCGGCCATGAACCGCCACAGCTCCACCAGGCGGTCCTCCCGGGACACGCCTTCGCGGTGCCAGTGGGCACTGTTCTGGCGGCAGTCGTAGATCGCCTTCACATGGCTCTCGGCCGGCAGGGCGAAGTCCCGCACCGTCACCACAAAGGGGACCGCGGCCAGGGTCTCTTCTCCGCGCACCAGCCGCACCGTTCCGGCGTAGTCCCCGGCGGGGGCATTCTCGGGCACGGACACGGTCAGCCAGAGGGGCTGCGTGCTGTCTGCTTCGAGGTCGAATTCCGCCCGGGGCAGGATGGGATCCGGCCACCTGCCGGGCCAGCCGTCGCAGGCCCCCGCCGTGCGTGGGATCATGCGCTGCCAGACCGGTTGGGAGCTGCTGTAGTAGTTGGTCTTGCAGTCCACCGGCACAAAGCCGACGATCCCCGTCTCCACCTCATCGAGACGGGTCCCGTTGGGCCCCCGGGGGACATCCACGGCGACGCGGACGCGGCCGAGGTCTCGACCGCCGCGTACCGCCAACTGCAGGGGCTCCACCTCGTTACGGGCGGCGCTGATCCGGGCGGCCGGAACGATGGGGGGAGGCACATCCTCCCGGAACACCTTCACCACCGCCGGGACCGGCCATACGGCAACCCCCGGACCGGCCGCCGGCGCCGTGCGGCTTTCGAGGGCGCCGGCTTCGCCCGCAACCACCTCCGCCAACACCACGCCGTCATGCCACAGCGTACCCGTGGCCAGCAGCGTGAGATGAAGCTGGAAGAAGGCAATGTCCTCGGGCATCGTGAACAGCCCCGATAGAAGGGTCCAGTCGCGCGTCCCGTTCAGGGCCGGGCCCGCGCCGGTGTGCTTCTTGGTGGCACACAGCTCGCCCGCAGCATTGCGGAAGTGGGCGTGCAGCTGGGCATTGGGGGCGATGTTCTCGGTGCGCAGCCAGGCCGAGAACAGGTAGCTCCTGCCGGGTTGAACCGGTACATCCTGGCGCCAGCCGGTCCAGGCCGGGGTGGCGCTATCGGGGATGTGAATGCGGGCGCAGCGTCGGCCGAAAAGTCCCGCATCCGCCAGCCCCATCTCGGTGCCCGCCGGCTTCTCGCCTTCGGCCCCTCCCGGCCAGCCATCAGGCAGAGCATCCCCCGCCTCGAAGTCCCCGTTGACCACCAGGTTGCGCGCACTCCGCAGCAGGGCTTCGTAATCGCGGTGGGACATGTGGGTGCGGCGTTCGGCCTCGGAGGCGCCCGGCAGGGCTGGATTCGCGGCCAGGCCCCCGGTAGGTGCCGCGGCCGCTGTGGACGTCGCTGTTCCCTGGCGGGCAACGAAGTAGAGGGAATAGGTCCGCACGGTTCGGGGCGGCGCGTCCCCTTCGAAGAGCAGCGTGTCCGGCATCCGGAAGAAGGGCACGGACTGCCCTCCGTACGCCAGGGTCATGCTCGCCTCGTCGATCCGGTTCTGGAGGCGTGCCAGGGCCGACGACAGGTCGACCGAGACGAGGCCGTTGCCCGTGGGCCGGTCGGTCAGGTTGACGATGCGCAAGGGCACCCTGTAGTCGAAGCGGGCGCCGCCCGCCGGCGGATCGAGCCACGGCGCCTCGCCCCCCTCCTCGCGGAATTCGAGTCGTTCCACGGCTCCCGCCGCAACGGTCAGATTCGATTCCGCGCCGCACGCCAGCTCGATATCGTCGAACCAGGCTGTTCCGGTCCCCCGCAGGACCGTGCCGAGGTCCGCGAGGTTGGCTTCCGCGGGAGCGGTGAACTCGGCGCGAACTTGAATCCAGCCGTAGGTTCCCTCCCCTGCATACAGCATGGGGGAGAGGATCATGGTGTTCTTCTCGTTGCCGACATGGATGTACCACCCCGCATTGCCCTTGACGTTCTCGGCCTTGACCCAGGCGGTCATCACGTAGCTCGCTCCGCCGATGAGGTGGATGCCCCGCTGGCGCGTCGCGATCCAGGTGTGCTCCGCACCCTCGTCGACCACTGTCTTGAGGCACTTGCGGCCGGCATGGGGATGTTCCTCGACCCAGTAGGTCCGGTGCTGTGCGTCGTTGGGATCGTGGTGCCAGCCGGAGGCTGTGTTCCCCACCCCATCCTCGACTCCCGGGTTCAGCAGTCCTCCCGCGCTGGGGAGGTAGTCCGGCACGGCCCAGGCCGACGGGTTGTCGAAGTACACGTAAACCGTGGCCGTGGCGCCGGCCCCGCACTCGGCGGGCAACGCCAGGGTCGCACCCTCGGGAATCGGACCGGCGGCCACGGGACGCGCATCCGGCCCCAGAAGCAGGTAGAGAAACTCGGTTCCCCCGGGGTCGCAGACGCGCAGGGACTCCGCCCGCACCCCCGCCAGAGCCAACTCACCCACACCCGTCCCAACCCGGACGGACACGGGCTCCCCGGCAATGTCCCGCGCCGCCGGGTTGCGGATCTCCACCGCAATGCGCCGGCGCCAGAGCCCCCCGTTGCCCAGATACAGCGGATGATGCCACGGCGCCGGCGCCTCCCCACCGCGGGCTGCACACAGGTGCAGCGCCAGAGAAGCGAAGATGCCAACGCGCCGAAGGATCGTCCAGAAACCCCACGTGTTCATCCGAGCACCTCCATGCCGAAGCACACACAACCCATGCCCGGAAACCTGCCGACTCTCCCGTCGGCAAGAGCCACCACCCCGGACACCGTGTCCTTCAAGATACCGTCTCGGGGGCGGTTTGCCGCCCCCCCCCCGGCGCGGCGGGGCCTCCCGTCAGGGCTGGACGCCAGGGACCGTCTCGCCCACCCCTCCCCGAAGCCCTTGCCGTCGGCGCGGCACACGGCGGAAACGGGGTCCGCCTCGCACGATAGACCGGCGCTCCCAGTGTGCTGGGTGTATGCCAGCGCGAGCCGACACCCGTTTTCCGGACAGTCAGGTCCCCGCCGCCGGCCGGA
>JAFGRS010000608.1 GCA_016935045.1 Lentisphaeria bacterium
AGCGTCGCCCTCCAGGGGAAATGCGGCTCCGCGGAGCGTCGCCCTCCAGGGGAAATGCGGCTCCGCGGAGCGTCGCCCTCCAGGGGACGGGGGAGAGGGGACGATCAGGAGACTGTTTCCGTGCTGCCGTGTTCCTGGCTGCGGAGTGCGGCCGTGAACAGCCGATGGCTGTAGGCGGCCTCGGCGGGGGTGACGCAGGCCGCGAAGCGGCTCGCTGGCCGGCCGTGGTGCAGCTCGTGGAGGAAGGCAGCCCACATCTGCTGGATGCAGTCCGTGAAGCCGAACTCGAAGATGGCGCCGGTGATGCCCGGGAAGGCCGTCTCCCAGCCCATGTCGAGGCGTTCCCACAGCTGTTCCCCTCCGGGCTCGTAGAGCAGTCGTTCGAGGCGCCTCGGGTTTGTGCTTGACCAGCGCGCGCAGGCTCGCATCCCCTTGACTTCCAGGTACCATGTATTGGTTTCCCCCGGGGCGATGCGCTGGGTGCGGATGGTCAGGGGGAAGGGCGCGCCGCTGTCCGGGTCCACGGCCTCACAGAGCAGGGCGGCGTTGTCCCAGGTGGCACAGGGCACGCGTCGGCCGTTGCGGTCGGGTCGTTCCCTGACGATGTTCGAGAGGATGGCGCGGACGTTCTTCGGCCACCATCCCGCCCGGAAGGGCACGTGACAGGTGTGCATCCCGAGGTCCCCGAGGCAGCCGTAGGCGCCGTTGTACTCCACCATGCGCTTCCAGTTGATGGCCTTGTCGGGATTCAGGTCCGAACCGTGCAGGAACCCCGCGTTCACCTCGATCACCTGGCCGAAGGCACGCTCCTCGATCATGCGCCCGAGACGTTGCATGGGGGGGAAGAAGGGGAACTCACTGCTGCAGCGCACGAAGACGTGCGGATGGCCGGCGATGCAGTCCATGATCGCGTCGTTTGCCTGGCGGTCGATGCCGAAGGGCTTCTCGCCGAGGAGGTGTTTGCCGGCCCGGATGGTGTCGCAGTAGATGGGTTCGTGGAGGTTGTGGGGCACGGCGCAGTAGACGCAGTCGACATCGGGGTTCCCCAGCAGCTCGCGGTAGTCCGTAGAGACCTGTCCCAGGGTCGGGAAGTTCTCGGCGAACCAGGATGTCATGGCCGGGTTCGTGTCGCACACGGCCACGATCTCGGGGCGGAACTCCACCCCGGTGAGGTGACACCAGCGCGCCGAAGCGCTGCCGAATTCGCGCCCCATGAGGCCACAGCCGATGATACCGAAGCGGTAGGTCTTCATCCGAACACCTTGTCGATGATCTCCCGCGCGATGCACACCCAGCGCCCCGGGCGTTCCGCTTCGCCCTGGACCGTCTCCACGTCCTTGAGGGTAATGTCCACGTGGCAGCCGTTTTCCCGGCAGGCGATCAGGTCCTCCCACAGGACCCGGCGGACACGCTCCGGGCTCCAGCTGTAGCCCACCATGTCCGACGGACTCGGCCGGTAGCTCAGGATATACGTATCGCCGATCTGCTCGGCACACCGGCGCACGTCCGCCATCGGCGAAACGGCAATGCGGCGCAGGTTCGGGATCCGACGCAGGACATCCAGTTTGGCGGTCAGGTCTTCGCAGCAGCCGTAGGCACTCAGGCCGAAGGCCTCCATGATCGGGACCTGGTACTGCAGCATGAACTCGTCGAACATCGCCGGCCCGACACCCGAAAACTCCTGCGCGGCACAGAAACACCACAGGTCCCCACGCGGCACCGGGCCGCTGTCCGGCGCGGGGTCACGAAGCTCCAGGCTGTAGGGGACGGATTGGTTGTAGTGGCTGAGCAGCGACCAGTCCCCCGCTTCTTCGGCCTGGCGGTGGACCGCAAGGACACCGTCGCGCAGGAACGCCAGCAGACGGTGGAGCCAATCGGGGCGGTCCATCATGTCCCAGAAGATCTGTTCGATTCCCCGCAGTTGGGCCAGGTGGGTGGAGATGTCGCCGCTGAAGTTGATGTAGGCGGGGGTACGGTCCACGACCACCGGCAGGATGTCGCCGATTGCCTCGGTGAGGCGCTCGGCCGCCCGGCGCGTGGCGTCCTCGTCGATGCGGTGCGTAGGCATGACCAGTCGGTCGATGTCCTCGGGCGTACGCAACGGCGAGTCGCAGATCCCCGCCGTGTCATGCCCCCTGCCGATCCAGCGGATGGGGAGCCCCCAGAGCCCTCCCGGCGGCGTCATCTTGACGGCGGGCAGCGGAACCCACGGCTCGAACACCCAGTCGTCCCCCAGCGAGGCCCAGAAGAGGTGCCGCCGCAGCCAGTCCTCCCAGCGCCGCAGGAAGGGATCGCGGCAGAGGCAGAGAGACGCCCCGATCTCCCGCCAGGCAAAGGCCCGCACATAGACCGGTGGCCGGGTGCGTTGGCGGCTGTTGTGACGGCGCCAGAGGTCTCTGCGCGTCTCCTGCACGGGGTCGGAGGCGATCTCCGCATAGGCCTGCGCAAGCTCCCGAAGGAGGGTACGGTCGTCTGCCATGGTGTTGTCCCAGCGTTTGGGCCGAGGCGCCCCGGGGGCGGTTCGGTTTCACGTGGTCACAGTGATGCGCGGAGACCCGGTTGTCCAGGGCTGTTTCAGGATCTCAACGCCGCCGCCGGGCCGGTCCCGGTGGAGCGCCGCTGGGAGGGCCGTGAGGGGGCGCGGCCGTGCTCCCGCAACCCGAATCGGCGCTCCGCTGCCGCAAGAACAGTGGCGGCGGGAACCGAGGAGGGTACGGTCGAGGACGACCGGCTCCCGCGCGGGCCCTTAGGCTCAGGGCACGTGATGGAGTCGGCGGTCTCCGCCCGGTTCTTCACACCCCTGCCCCCGGCGACTGAGGCCTGACGCCGGTTGCCCGGGCGCATGTCAGCTCCGTAGGTCCCTCTCCCCAGACCCGTACGAGGCGCAATGCGCTACCCTCGTAGAGGGCTGTTCCAAGGGATGCATGGTGACGGGCCAGGTAGGTCGCGCGAGCCGAGCGCGACTGTCTTGCGGTAGGTCGCGCGAGCCGAGCGCGAC
>JAFGRS010000076.1 GCA_016935045.1 Lentisphaeria bacterium
GAGGACGTCTTCTACTACATCACCCTCGGCAACGAAAACTACCCCCAACCCGCCCTGCCGGACCATGCCCGCGACGGCATCGTCCGGGGCCTCTACCGCCTCGAAGGGGACGAGACGGCCGACGTCCAGCTCCTCGGCAGCGGCGCCATCCTGCGCTCCGCAATCCAGGCCCGGAAACAGCTCGAAGACTCCTTCGGCATCCGCGCCGCCGTCTGGTCCGTGACCAGCTACGGAGAACTCTACCGCGACGCCTGCCGTACGGAACGCTGGAACCGTCTCCACCCCGGCAAGGAACCCCGCGTCCCCTACCTCCGGCACTGCCTGGGACCCACCCGGGGACCCATTGTCGCAGCCACGGACTACGTCCGCGCTCTCCCGGCGAGCGTGGCCCCGTGGCTGGAGTCGCGCCTCCAGGCACTGGGTACGGACGGCTTCGGGCGCAGCGACGGCCGCGAGGCGCTGCGGCGGTTCTTCGGCGTGGACGCCTCCAGCATGGTCTTCGCGGCGTTGACCGCGTTGGCTGCGCGGGGCGCCTTCGAGCCGGGTCGCCTCGAGGAAGCGGCCGAGGTCCTGGCCGTCGATCGGGACCCCCGTGACCCCATGGACCGCTGAATTCATCGGCAAAGGAACAGGCCATGGAAAAGGAACTCGCGCTGCCCGGCCTCGGGGAGAACATCAGCAAGGTCCAGGTAGCCAGGGTCCTCGTGCAGGCGGGAGCCAGTGTCGCAGCCGACGATCCCCTGCTCGAAGTCGAGGCCGACAAGGCGGTCGTCGAAATCCCGGCCGCCGCGGCCGGCACCGTGCGCCAGGTCCTCGTCAGCCCCGGAGACACCCTCACCATCGGCCAGCCCTTCGCCGTGATCGAGACCGGCCAGACCGAACCCGAACCCCAGCCCCCCGACGCCGACGAACCCGCCCCGAACACGCCCGGCCCACAGCCCGACCAGGCCCCGGCAACGCCCACGCCGGACACACCCCCCGAAACCAGGCCCGAAACCGCCCCGCCGGCGGCCCGGCCGACGCACGGCGCCGCCCCCGTACCTCCTTCCCGGTCCCATGTGCCGGCTGCCCCTTCGGTACGCCGTTTCGCCCGGGAGATCGGGACCGACGTCGACACGGTGCGGGGTACCGGCCCCCACGGCCGCGTTTCCCTCGCTGACGTCAAGCGCCATGCCCGAGAGCTGAACCTGGCTCGCGGCGGACCGTCTGCCGGTTCCTTGCCACGGCCTCTGCCGGACTTCGGCCGTTGGGGTCCGGTGCGGCGCGAACCCATGAGCAGCATCCGCTGGGCCACCGCCGAGCAGGTGACGCGGTGCTGGCTGGCCATTCCCCGCGTCACCCACTTCGACGACGCCGACATCACCCAACTCGAACGCCTGCGCCAACGCTACAAGCCCCGTGCCGCCGCCGCCGGGGGCAACCTGACCATGGCCGTCATGGTGGTCAAGGTCGTCGCCGAAGCTCTGCGCAAATTCCCCCTGCTCAACGCCTCCGTCGACATGGACACGCGGCAGATCGTCCTCAAGGACTACGTTCACATCGGCATTGCCGTCGCCACCGGGCGCGGCCTCCTCGTGCCCGTGCTGCGGGATGCCGACCGGCGCAACATGATCCAGCTCGCCGTCGAGATCGACGCCGTGGCCAAACGTTGCCGGGAGGGCAAAATCAGCCGCGAGGAACTCGAAGGCGGGACCTTCACCGTGACCAACCTGGGCAGCATCGGGGGCAGTCACTTCACACCCATCGTCAACTGGCCCGAAGTCGCCATCCTGGGAATCGGCCGCGCGGCGCCTCGGGTGACCCTCCACGACGGCCGCCCCGAGGCCCGCACCATGCTGCCACTGTCCCTGTCCTACGACCATCGCCTCATCGACGGCGCCGACGCGGCCCGCTTCGTCCGCTGGATCGCGGAAGCCATCGAGGAACCCCTGCTTCTCAGCCTGGAGGGTGGTACCCCATGAATGCCCCCGACATCACCACCTCCCTTGCGGTCCTCGGGGCCGGACCCGGGGGCTACCCCGCCGCCTTCCACGCCGCCGACCTGGGCCGGGATGTGGTCCTGATCGACCGCGAGGAAAACCCCGGCGGCGTCTGCCTGTACCGCGGCTGCATCCCCTCCAAGGCCCTGCTGCACGCCGCCGACATCATCCACGAGGCACGCCACGCAGGCGACATCGGCGTCACCTTCCAGGAACCCGAGATCGACCTCGACCGGCTGCGGACGTGGCAGGGATCCGTCGTTGCCGGCCTCACCCAGGGTCTCGGCAGCCTCACCCGACAACGCCGGATCACGTTCCTCCAGGGCAACGCGGCCTTCGCGGACAGCCATACCGTCGCAGTGACCCGGCCCGACGGCAGCCGCGTCCACGTCCGCTTCGAACAGGCCATCCTCGCCAGCGGCTCGATCCCCGTCCGCCCCGCCATCGTGCCCGACTCCCCCCGCATCCTCGATTCCACCGGCGCCCTCGAACTCCCCGACATCCCCGACACCATGCTGGTGATCGGAGGAGGCTACATCGGCCTCGAACTCGGCCAGGTCTATGCCGCCTTCGGCACCCGCGTCACCGTCGTCGAAAGAACGCCCTCCCTCCTGCCCGGCGTCGACCCGGACCTGGTCAAGGTGCTGGCCGCACGCGTCGCCCGCCAGTTCCGGCAGGTCCTGCTCAACACCCGCGTCACGGCCCTCAACGATACCGGCAACAGCGTGACCGTGCGCTTCGAGGCCCAGGACGGGACCCCCGGCGAAGAAACCTTCGACCGCGTCCTCGTCGCCGTCGGACGACAACCCGTCAGCGCCGGACTCGGCCTCGAAAACACCCGCGTCGAATGCACCCCGCAGGGCTTCGTCTCCGTCGATGACCAGCGCCGCACCGCCGACCCGAGTATCTTTGCCGTCGGCGATGTGGCCGGACAACCCATGCTCGCCCACAAGGCAACCCACGAGGGCCGCGCCGCCGTCGAGGCCATGCACGACGGCAAAACCCTCTACGAACCCCGTGCCATCCCGGCCGTGGTCTTCACCGATCCCGAAATCGCCTGGTGCGGCCTGAGCGAGGACGAGGCGCGCCGGCAGGGACTCGACGTGCGCTGCGGCACCTTCCCCTGGCAGGCCAGCGGCCGCGCCGCCACCCTGGCCCGCAGAGACGGACTCAGCAAGATCGTGGCCGAGGCCGGAAGCGGACGCGTCCTGGGTGTGGGCATCGTCGGACCAGGCGCCGGAGAACTCATCGGGGAAGGGGTCCTCGCCATCGAGATGGGAGCCGTCGCCGAGGACATCGCCCTCACCATCCATGCCCACCCATCTCTCTCGGAAACCCTCATGGAGGCGGCCGACCAGGTCCTTGGACACAGCACACACTGGTTCCAGAGGCTCTAGCTCAGGCGCTTCAGCAACGACAGGATGTCTTCGTCCGTCATCAGACGGGGGTTGGTCTTCATGCTGCCGCTGCGGCAGTGAACCAGGATGCTGTCGGGATCCACATCCTTCAGGCCGTATGCCGCGAAGTTCTCGGGAATCTCCAGCCCCGCGCACAGACCGTGCACGGCCTCGAGGAACCCCGGGGTCCCACCCGTTCCCGTGGCCGCGGCCAGCCGTTCCAGGTGCTCGCCGCAGGCGGAGGCGTTGAACTCCAGGATGTGGGGCAGGAGGATCGCACAGGTCAGTCCGTGCGCCAGCTTCAGCGCATGGCCGATGGGATGGGCCAGGCCGTGCACCGCGCCGAGACCGCTCTGAGAAAAGGCCATGGCGCTGAGCAGGCTCCCTTCCGCAACCCGGCTGCGCAAGGCCATGTAGTGGCCGTTGCGGCAGGTGTCACGCAGGTTCCCCAGCAGCAGCCTCGTCGCTTCCGCCGCCAGCATCTGGGTCACCGTATTGGCCGCACGGGAGAGGTAGGACTCGATCGCCTGCGTCAAGGCGTCCATGCCGCAGTGCGCCGTCAGCTCCGGGGGCATGGACAGGGTCAGCTCCGGGTCCACGATCGCTCCCGAGGGAACCATGAAGGGACTCCGCAGGGACTTCTTCACCCCGCCCCGCTCGTGGTCGCTCAGCACCGCGTTCTGCGTCATCTCCGCCCCCGTACCGGCCGTCGTCGGCAGAGCCACCACCGGCAGACCCGGACACGGAATCGCCTCCGAACCCTCGAAATACGGCCGCACCCGCTCCCCACGGGGCGCAATCGTCGCCGCCGTCTTCGCTGCGTCCAGAACACTGCCCCCCCCAACCGCCAGAACCGCCTGCGCCGAAGTCTCCCGCAAACGCCCGATCAAGGCGTCCACACACTCCAGCGGCGGGTCGTGCGGCACCTCGTCAAACACCCCGCACAGGTCAATCTCCCCCTGCACCACCATCTCGTCCAGGGTCCCGATCTCGCGAATCGTCTTCGAACAGACCGCGAACGTCCGCGGGCAGGTCCCATCACCCGAACGGCGCAGCACGTGACCCGCTTCGACCCTGCTGCCGGGCGCGAAACGGATCACGGGCGGATACCGCAGCATGAAGTCACTGGGCATGAACCCTCTCCTGCAGCACGCTCAATGCCTTCTCCGCTGCCTGCTTCTCCGCCGCACGGCGGCTCCCCGCCATGGCCCGAGCCAACTCCTCACCGCGAAACAACACCACAACCTCAAAACAGGGCTCGTGCTCCGGACCCGTCACCCGAATCGTCTCATACCGGGGCAATACCTGAAAACGCTCCTGCGTCAGCTCCTGCAAAGCCCCCTTCGGGTTCTCCACCAACAGCAGCGTCGCCGGATCACCCAGAAGGTCCGAAAGCAGCGACCGCACAACACCCTCCGCTGCCGCCAAACCCCCGTCCAGATACACCGCACCCAGCACCGCTTCGAAGGCGTCCGACAGATTCGAGGCCCGACTCCGCCCCCCGCACTGCTCCTCCCCCTTCCCCAGGCGCAAGGCCTCCCCGAGACCCAGCGCCTCGGCAAAGCTCGCCAGAGCCTGCTCGTTGGTCAGGGCCGACCGCACTTTCGTCAGCTCGCCTTCGCCCATCTCCGGAAAACGACAATACAACAGCTCCGTCGCCACAAGCTGCAACACCGCGTCCCCGAGAAACTCCAGACGCTGGTTGTCCGGCTCCGGCAGCGTACTCTCCGCCGACCGCGAAGGGTGGGTCAGAGACTGACACAGCAACCCCACGCTGCGGAAACGATACCCGAGGACCTCCTCGACCTGTGCCGACCTGTCATCCACCGCAGGAACGCCATATCATCGTTGCATTCCGATCCAGAACCGCTACATTACTTTACTTTAAGAGTGTCGGCGATGCGAGTCCCCGAATCGCTTTTTGAACTCACGAAGCGGGGACCCCGACGACGGGGCCGACGCAACCTTGGAGAACGTGAGCGGATGTACACGGCATCGGACCTGCGCAAGGGACTCAAGATCGAGCTCGACGGCGACCCCTACATCATCACCGACTTTGACTTCTGCAAGCCCGGCAAGGGCCAGGCGTTGTACCGCTGTCGCCTGAAGAACATGATCACGGGCTCGACCATGGACAGGACGTTCCGCTCGGTCGACCGCGTGGGCAAGCCCGACCTGGTGGAGAAGGAGCTTGTCTTCACCTACCAGGACGGCAGCACCTACGTGTTCATGGATCCGGCGAGTTACGAGGAAGTCCACATCCCCGCCGAGGCCCTCGGCGACCAGCACTACTTCCTCGATGACAACATGGAATGCACGTTCCTCTTCTACCGGGACAAGGCGATCGAGATCACGCTGCCCTACTTCGTCGAGAAGCAGGTCGCCGAGACCGAGCCCGGGGCGCGGGGCGACACGGCCACGAACATCACCAAACCCGCGCGCCTCGCCAACGGCTACGAGTTCGCGGTGCCTCTCTTCGTCAACACCGGCGACATCATCCGCATCGACACGCGGACCGGGGGGTACGCGGAGCGCGTCAAGAAGGCCTGATGGTTCCCGCCACGGGCCGGGTCCCGCAGGGACAGTCAGGCGCGGAGCCGCATGGCATCTCTCCCCGATATCCTCCATCTGCGGATGCGGGCCCTGGCCGCCATCCGGAACTTCCTGCAGGGACGGGGTTTCCTCGAAGTGGATACCCCCCTGCGCCTGCCCGCCCCCGCCCTCGAGGACCACATCGACGCAGAACCGTCGGGGAAGTGCTGGCTGCGCACATCCCCCGAACTGCACATGAAACGCCTGCTGGCGGCGGGGCACCCGCGCATCTACCAGATTGGGCCCTGTTTCCGCCGGGCCGAGAGGGGCGCCTGCCACCTGCCCGAGTTCACCATGTTGGAATGGTACCGCAGTCATGCGGACTGGCGGGACATCCTCGCGGATACGGTCGCTCTTCTTCGGGCCGTCTGTGCCGAAGTCACCGGCGCCCCCCGCTGCACCTTCCGCGGACTGGTCGTCGATTTCTCCCTGCCCTGGCAGGAAATGACCGTCGAGGAGGCCTTTCTGTGTCACGCCGGGATCGGCCTCGATGAGGCCATCCGGCAGGACCGCTTCGAGGAAATCCTGGTCACCGCGGTCGAGGGACACCTCGGCAACGGCCGGCCGACCGTACTCACCGAGTACCCCGCCGCCTGCAGCGGCCTCAGCAGGACCCTCGCCCACCGCCCCGACCGCCTCGAACGCTGGGAGCTTTACGTCGCCGGACTGGAACTGGCCAATGCCTGCAGCGAACTGGCCGACGCCAAGGAACAACGCCGCCGCTTCGAAGCCTGCCGCGAACTCCGGCGCCGCGAAGGACGCGAGGTCTACCCCCTCGACGAGCCCTTCCTGCATGCCGTCGAAGCCGGCATGCCACCCGCCGCCGGCATCGCCATCGGCGTCGACCGCCTGATCATGATCCTGGCCAATGCCCGCGGCATCGACGAAGTCGTTGCCTTCCCCCCGCCGGAACGCACCTCCTGAAGCCTCCCCGACTCCCCCCCCGCCACCACTCGCAACGGAACCGCGGACACGATACCGACCCCGCACAGCGCCTGTCGAACGACTGTTTTCCGGCCAGGCCGTGCGGGGCGGCGTCCGGAAAACACCCCGTCCCGGCGGGCCGTCGCCAGGTCCCGTTTTCCGGCCGGGCCGTGCGGGGCGGCGTCCGGAAAACACCCCGTCCCGGCGGGCCGGCGCCAGGTCCCGTTTTCCGGCCACGGAAGCTGGTCGAGGACCGTGCCTTGGCGGCGGCGTTCCGGGGTGGGTCGGCCCTTTCCGTCCCGGTCCCTCGCCGTTGCATCGAGGCATGGCGAAGCTGCGGCATGTCGCCCTTGACCCGAGCCGTCCGAAGGGTTTCCTTACTCGTCGTCTCAGAATCGCTCTTGCTCGCGCATCCATGCCCGCGAGGCCCCGGTCGTGCGACCGGGCAGGCGAGGGCGGTCCAGGCGGCTGGGAGGCGATCCGTGGCCGTCGTTTCCCGGCTGCCCGGGGCGCCTGCGGCCGCGCGGGCAACCGTCCGGCCGGGCGGACGGACTGCGTACGGTTCGCAGCTCCGGAACGACAACAGTGGAGGTCCGGCGATGCCTCGGAACGGAAGGTTGCTGGCGTTGTGCCGGGTCGTGTCGCTGGGCCTGCTGTGGACGGTAGCCGTGGTGCGGGCCGTTCCGGCGGAGTTCTGGGTGTCTCCGCGTGGCGACGACGGCGCGCCGGGAACGCGCGAGCGTCCCTTTGCCACCCTGACGCGGGCCAGGGGGGCGGTTCGTGCTCTCCGGCGTGACGGCGGGGGCGTGCTTCCGGGCCCCGTCACGGTTTGGCTGCGGGGGGGGCTGTACGAAGTGCCCGAGACGTTGTCCCTGACCCCCGAAGATGGCGGCTCACCGGCCTGCCCCGTCAACTATGCCGCCGCAACGGGAGAAACGCCGATCCTCAGCGGCGGCCGCCTGGTTCGGGACTGGACGCCGGCAGGCGACGGGAGCTGGCGCGCGCATCTGGCCGGGGTTGCGGCCGGTGGCTGGGTCTTCCACCAGCTCTTCGTGCGGCAACCGGAGCAGGCCGGGTTCGAACGCCGGTACAGGCCCTCCCGCGGGTTGTTTGTCATTGCCGGTCTCACGGACGCTCCCCACCGCGACCCGCAGGCCAGAATCGACCACCGGAACCCGCAGCGGGAGGTCTTCTTCCGTCCCGGCGACATCGAGCGCTGGGACAACCTGGAGGATGTCGAGCTGGTCTTCCTGCACGACTGGAGTTCGGGTCGGATGCATATCGCTGACATCGACTGGACCGAATACATCGTCCGCTTCACGGAGTTCCCGCACTACCGGATCGGTCACTGGTACCCGGGCGGACGCAATCCGTACCTCGTCGAGAACCTCCGGGAAGCCTTCGGCAGACCGGGCGAGTGGTACCTGGACCGGCCCTCGGGTGGCCTGCGCTACATGCCCCTGCCCGAGGAAGACCCGTCCCGGATGGAGTTCGTGGCGCCGTTTCTGGAACGGCTCGTCACCCTCACCGGCGATCTCGCGGAAGAGCGTTTCGTCGAGCACGTGACCTTCCGCGGTCTGACCTTCGCCCATACCGCCTGGCGTCACCCCCCACACCTCTATGCCGAAGCCTTGGGACGTGCGTGCCGGCAGGGATTTGTGGACATGCCGGCTGCCGTCGAACTCGAGGCCGCGCGTCAGTGCCGTTTCGAGCGTTGCGTCTTCGCGGGCCTGGGGTCCTACGCCCTCGACCTGGGCGAGGGCTGCCACGACAACCTGGTGCAGGGCAACCGCATGGTCGACCTGGGTACCGGCGGCATCAAGGTCGGCACCGTCGATCGGACCGCCGCTCCCCCCAGACTGCCCACCGGCAATGCCATCGAAAACAACCTCGTGTCCGACGCCGGGGTCGTGCACTACTCGGGACACGGCATCTGGGGCGGCATGTGCGCCCGGACGCGCATCCGGCACAACGTGGTCACCCGGACGCTGTACTCGGCCGTCGCCGTGGGTTGGTCCCATGGGAAAGAGGAGACCGCCTGCCGCGAAAACCGGATCGAGGCGAACCACGTGTACGACGTCATGCTCCTCCTCGACCATGGCGGCGCGATCTACACCCTCGGCAACCAACCCGGCACCGTGATCCGCGCCAACCTGGTCCACGACACCTACCAGACCAAACTCCACGGCGACATCCGCCGGCCGGACTGGACCGCCGGGGGCCTCGCCTTCGACGACGGCAGCTCCGGCTTCCTGGTCGAGCGGAACGTCATCTACGACACGCCCTGCCCGCCTGCCCGGGCCCTGACCGAGGGCAGGGCGACAGAGATGACCGTCCGGGACAACATCTGCGGCATTCGCCCCGGCGAACCCGGCTTTCCCGAAGCGATTGCCGCGGCGGCGGGCCTGCAGCCCCCGTACCGGGACTTGCTCGGGGTTCCCTTCCGGGCCGTCCCGCCCCCCATCCTGGCCATGACTCTCCCCATGCACCTCCGGCCGGGACCCATCGTGGACACCTTCGACCGTCTGCCGCCGGGCTCCCGTCCCACGCGGGCCTTCTGCCGCCTCGAGGACAAGGAGCCAGGCAAAGGCACGGACGCGATCGCGATCACCGACCAGACGGCCGCCGAAGGACCCAACAGCCTGCGAATCCTGGACGCTCCGGGGCTGAGCCGGGAGTGGATTCCCTACGTAAGCTATACTCCGGCATATACGGACGGCCGTGCCAGCGTTGCCTTTGGCCTCCGCCCGGAAAAGGGCACGCGGCTCGAAGTGGTCTGGAGAGGCAAGCACCCCCAGCGGGAATTCGCCGTGGGGCCCCAGTTCTGGGTCCGGGACGGAGCGGTGTGGCTGGGCGAACGGGCGCTGCACGAGGTCCCCGAGGGGCAGTGGTGCCGGTTCGAGATGACGGCTCGGCTCGGCGCCCCCGATCCCGGCATTGGCGAGGCCGGCCTGGCGGAATACGGACACTGGCGTCTGACCGTGGCCCTGCCCGGGCAACCGGTGCGGGTGTTCGAAGCCCTCCCCTTCGTCGATCCGTCCTTTCACGACCTGGGGACGGTGATGTTCATCAGCCTGGCCACGGAGCGGACGGTATGCTACCTGGACTCGGTCCGCATCGTCTGTGAGTGATGGCGGCCGCGCCCGCGGCGGCACCCCCCCAACGTGGGAGGCGCGATCCGCGCGGCGATTCCCCTCCCCAAGCTGGGAGGCGCTCTCCGAGCGGCGATTCCCGGCGACCCTCGAGCAACAGCCTTGCGGCTGGAGGAGGCATGGACGCATGGAAACCATCATCGGCTGCACGACCCGCCCGTACAACACGCTGCCCCACGAGGAAGCCTTCGCCCGCATCGCCGCGGCCGGCTACCGCCACGTAGCGGTGTTCCGGGGCAGCGACGGGATGCCCGTGGATGCCCAGACTCCACCCGCCGCCGTCGCCGCCGTCCGCGCTGCCGCGGCCGCCGCCGGACTCGTTCCCTCGATGCTTCTCGGGCGCACCAGGCTGGACCTGGGGCTCGATGGTGCGGTGGACGACTACCGTCGGCTCATCGACAACGCGGCCGCCCTCGGGGCCATCCGGCTGCTGGACTGTGGCATCGGCAAACCGACCCTGTACGAGGACTACTTCACCCTCATGCGCCGCTGTGCCCCAGACGCCGAAGCGGCCGGTGTCCAGATCACCATGAAGCCGCACGGCGGCATCAGCCTCACCGTCGAGGACCTCCTCGCCGGACACGCCAAGGTCGACCATCCCGCCTTTGGCATCTGCTTCGACCCCGGCAACATCGTCTACTACACCCTTGGCGAACGCCGCCCGGAACCCGACGCGCCCCGGGCCGTACCGGTCTGCAACAGCTTCATCATCAAGGACTGCGCCATCCGGGAGGGGAAAGCCGATGTGATGGTGACGGCCGGCGACGGCCTGGTCGACTTCCCCCGCGTCATCGGCGACTTCGCCCGCGGCGGCTTCCGGGGACCCTACTATGTCGAGTGCGTCGGCGGCAGGACCCCCGCCGCCGTGGACCGCGACATCGCCTTCACCCTGGGCTACGTCCGCGGCATCCTCGCGGCCTGCCGGTCGAACACCGAGCCCTGATCCCCGTTTGCGGTGTGCCGCCGCCATCCACCCTCGCGCAGGGATGGTGCCGCTTGGAAATGGACGAGATGGACGAGATGGACGGAATGGACATCTTCTCCAGGCGCGTGGCAGGGCTGTTTCAGGGGCCCGACGCCGCCGCCGGGTTTCTCCCGGTGGAGCGCCGATCGGAGGCCGGAGAGGTGGCGCGGCCGTGCTACCTCTGCCCGCATCGGCGCTCCACTGCCGCAAGGGCAGTGGCGGCGGGAACCGA
>JAFGRS010000609.1 GCA_016935045.1 Lentisphaeria bacterium
GGGCCTTGAGCCCCTTCGACCCGGCTCAGGGCCTTCGGCAAGGGGTGTGCGAACGCACCCCCGCGTCGAAACGGCTTCGCCCTCCAGTCCGAACCGACCACGCGACACCCCATCCCCTGGAGCCGCTTCCCGGGCTTGACGGAGGGGGTCCCTCCCTTCTGTAATGCCCTCCTGCCAGCCGCTGTGTTGCGGGAGCGTGGGCCGGCGCCTATAGTAGGATTTGGCCGGAGAGGCATGGCATGGCGCGGCGCCGGCGGAAACAACGATGTACTGGTACTACAAATACCCGCTGATTGCGGTTCTTCTGTTGCTGGGCGTGGGGATCTGCTACACGATCTGGCGCTCCCTTCCCGCCACGCTGACGGAGAAGGTCACCGGGACCCTGACCGAGCCCTTCGCCAAGGCCCCGGGGGAGGGCGATCCCGGCGCTGCCTGCCCGCCGGAAGCCGAGCCGCAGCCCGTGGCCCCGTTCCCGGGCGGCGCGGCTCCAGGCGCAGACGGGACCGAGGAGGGGCCGGCGGCAGCCGATCCCCAGCCGGTACCCAGCCAGGAGCCCGACCCCATCCCGACGGCCGTCGTGCCCCCGCCGCCCCCGCCGCCGCCGGAGCCTGGTGCAGCCGCCCTCGATCTGCACGAGGCGGCGCGCCTCCTGGATACGGGCGAGAGCCAGTTCGCCAAGGCCAACTATCTCGCCGCGCGGGAACTGGGTTGGAAGGCAATGGCGCTGCCCGGGGTGGTGGAATTCGACCGGATCTGGGGCGCGGCCGCGGACCTGGTGAACCGCGTGAACGCCCTGTTCATGGCTTCGGATACGGCCAACCCCGAGCGCAAGGCCTACACCGTACAGTCCGGGGACAGCCTGAGCCGCATCGCCACTTCCCTGAACGTCACCGTGGGCGCCCTGCAGCGGCTCAACGACCTCGATCCCACCAACCCGGTCATCTACCCGGGCAGCGTCCTGTACGTTCTGGACACCCGGTGGAGCATCCGCGTCGTGAAGAGCAAGTACGTGCTGCTGCTGCGCCACGGGGAACGTCTGTACCGCGTCTACCGGGTCGGGATCGGTCGTGAGAACCGCACCCCGGTGGGGGTCTTCGACATTTCCAGCAAGGTGATCCATCCCGCCTGGACGCCGCCGGGGAAGAGCTACCCCTATGGAGACCCCGAGAATCCCCTCGGCAGCCACTGGCTGGGGTTGACGCCCGTGGACGACACGGACCCGAGCCTGCGGGGATACGGCATCCACGGGACCTGGGAACCCGACACCATCGGCACGGCAGCCAGCCAGGGCTGCGTGCGCCTGCTCAACGACGACATCGCGGAGTTGTTCGACTTCATCCCGGAACCGGGTCGGGGCCCGTCGGTCCGGGTCACCATCGAGGACTGAGCCCATGGCCACCAGACTGGACTTCGAGAAGCCCATCATCGAGCTGGAGACGAAGGTGGCCGAACTGCAGGAGTTCAGCCAGAGACACGACGTCGACGTCAGCCACGGCATCGCTCTGCTCAAGGCCCGCATCGAGGAGACCAAGGAGAGGGTTTTCGGTTCGCTCACGCCCTGGGAGCAGGTCCAGCTTGCGAGGCATCCGCAGCGGCCCTACCCGATGGACTACGTCAAACGCATGTGCACGGATTTTCTCGAGCTGCACGGCGACCGGCGTTTCTCGGATGACCGGGCCATCTTCGGCGGTTTTGCGAAGATCGACGGCCGCCCCGTTCTCGTGATCGGCACGCGCAAGGGCCGCGAACTGAAGGAGAATCTGGACGTCAACTTCGGCAGCGCCCATCCGGAGGGCTACCGCAAGGCCCTGCGCCTGATGCGGATTGCCGACAGGGCCCGACTGCCGGTGCTGGTGCTCATCGACACCCCCGGCGCGTACCCCGGAATCGGGGCCGAGGAACGCCATATCGGGGAAGCGATCGCGGTGAACCTGCGCGAGATGTTCCGCCTCCGCGTCCCCATCGTGGTCCTGGTCACCGGCGAGGGGGGCAGCGGCGGCGCCCTGGGCATCGGCGTAGGCAACCGGGTGCTGATCATGCAGAATGCCTACTACTCCGTGATCACCCCCGAGGGCTGCGCCGCCATCCTGTGGCGTGACGGCAGCGCCACCCCGAGGGCCGCGGAAGCGCTCAAACTCACCAGCGGCGACCTCATTCGACTGGGGGTCGTGGACGAGGTCGTACCGGAGCCCCTCGGCGGCGCCCATCGGGACTGGGAGGCCGCGGCGACCACGGTCCGGGATGCCCTGCTCCGCCATCTCGACGAGCTGGTGAAGCTCACGCCCGAACAGCTCATGGACCAGCGCTACGCCAAGTTCCGCGCCATGGGGGTCTTCGAGGGCAAGGGTCAATAGGGCGCCTGCCGTGAGTGACACCTCCGTCGCCATCCGACCCGGCAGGCTCGACGATGCCGAAGCCGTGGCAGCTCTGCTGGAGCCGTACATCGCCCGGCAGATCGTCCTGCCGCGCAGCGCGGCTGACATCCGCAGGCACATCGCCAACTTCCTGGTTGCCGAGCGGGATGGCGAGGTGATCGGGGCCGTTGCGGTGCGGGATTTCGGCGGCGGACTGGAGGAGATTCGTTCCCTGGTCGTACGCGAGGCCGCCGCGGGGGCGGGCCTGGGCAGCCGGCTGGTGGCCGCGGCCGTCGAGTTGGCCAGACAACGGGGAGCCACGCGCGTCTTCGCTCTGACCCTGCGGCCCGGGCTCTTCGAACGCCAGCATTTTCTGCCTGTGGACAAGAGTCTCTTCCCGCAGAAGGTGTGGAGTGACTGCATTCTCTGCCCCAAACGGTACCGCTGCGATGAGATCGCGGTACTGCTCGACCTCACGCCGTGACCCCGCGCCGCGGCGTCCGCGGCGCCGGGAACGCGTCCGGGCACAGCGCAGGCGGGGGTGATCTCTGCGGGCAGGATCCGGGACCCGCGCGGCTGACGGAGGGGAGAACGGGCAAGCGGAGGTGTGCGGTGGGCACGAGGAACATGGGCATGCGTCCTGTGCTGCGCCGGATGGCCGTGGCCCTCGGCGCGGCCGGGACGGCGTTCGCTGGGCCGGTGTTGCGTCTGCCGGTCAGCCGCGATGTCTGGCTGAGCAGCTACGCGACCGAACGGCGCTTCAACATGGGTGCGGCGCCGCGGCTGAAGCTGAAGATCCACCAGGAATTCGCCCTCGTGGATGTGGATTGCGCGCCCCTTGACGGCCGGCCGGCCCGGGAAGCGTGGCTGCACGTCAAACCGGCGGGGGGGCATCGGCTGGGGCTCAACGGGGGCACGGACCTGACCTGGCTGGTCGTGTCCACGGTCTCTCACGACTGGGTCGAAGGGCACTCCCGAAGCTATGCGGAAGACCCGGAGGGCGGAGGGGCAACCTTCCTCGAATCCTCCTTCGGCAGGCAGGACTGGGGCTGGCCGGGGGCCACCCTCTGCGACGTCACCCTCGGCAACGGCAACACGCTGCGCTGCGCCGGCCGCCTCGAACCCCTCGGGGACGGCTGGCTACGCCTGCCCGTCGAGCCCCGGCTGGTCCACGCGCTCCAGGCCGGAGCCTCCCATGGACTTCTGTTGATGGACGGAGCGACCGGGGTCTCGGTTAATTGCACCATCGCCTCCCGCGAGTCCGGCGAAGGGCCCTTCCTTCTCGTTGCTCCCGCGGAAACCCCGGACCCGCCCCCGGCGCCCGTCGCCGTCCTCGAAGTCGCCCCCGCCCCCGACCGGGCGGACCGGGAATGGGGCGCGGCCTGCGTCCAGGTCACGGTGCCCGAGGGGGCCTTCGCCTACGACATCCGGGTGGGCGGCGACCCCATGCCCCGCTGGCAGGTCCCCTTCGCCGATGCACCGGGAAGACGCCAGGAGATCGTGCTCTGCCGACTGCCGCCCGACCGCGAGTTGGACTGGCAAATCCGCGCCCTTGCGCGCGGCGGCCGCGGGGGTCCCTGGCACCGGGGGCGTCTCCGCGGCAGTCCTGCCCTGGGCATCCCCCCGTTGCCCGCCGCGGCGACGTCCCGGGCGGGTGGCGCGCCGCCCGCCCTTGGGCCGGAGGCGGTGGTCTGGGCTGCTCCCGCGGTCGCCAAGTTCAGTCCCGTCGGCGGTCGTCTGCAGGGGGAGGCGATGGCGGGGGACCCGCGCCGGGGGAACGCGGTCTGGGATGGGGCGGCGCGCACGGTGTTCCTGCACGCCGGGCGGGGTGACATCGTCTCGTTCCAGCTTCTCTTCGAGGGCCGCGTGGCCGAGGCAACGGTGACGGCGGCCGATCTCGCCGCTGCCGAAGGGATCCTTCCCGCCGACGGGGTGCGGCTATGGCGGACCTGGTACGTCGGGGGCTACGCTGAGCTGGCCCTGCCCCTCGTCTCGCCGGTGCGCTGCCCCTGGCCGGACAACGGAGTGCCGGGGCAGACCCTCCAGGCACTCACCGTCGACGTGGCGGTTCCCCCGGACCAGCCGACCGGTCTCTACAAAGGGAATCTGATGCTTACGGCCGGCGAGGCCAGCCTCGCGATCCGGCTCGAAACCACCGTCCACAGCGCGCGCCTGCCGGCAAGCATCCACTTCAACCCGGAATTGAACTGCTACGGGGGACCGGGCCGGGCCGGCAGCGACA
>JAFGRS010000077.1 GCA_016935045.1 Lentisphaeria bacterium
GGCGGCGTTGCTCGCTCGGGACGTACCACTGCGGGTATGCCCGCTGCGCTCGCGCCTTGCCAGGAACCGGGATTGGCTGCAGCAAAACGGGAAGGTATTCCCGCGCGGGCCCTTAGCCGGACCCCGGCGCTCCGCCTCACCCGCGGCCCCTGCAGTCGCCGCCCCGGCGCTTCGCCGCGGGCCGGCGAGTCGGCGTCAGAGAGGGGATACCCACTACACCTCGACCGTCACGCGGAAGGGCGCTGTCGCCTGCCGTGACATCGGGGGCCGGGCGCGGCCCAGCGTCCGGTGGGAGGACACCCGCTTGAAGAGCACACTCGCAGTCGCATGCCCGTTCAGGGCGCCCGGACGGATGACTCCCTGGTCCGCCAGGGCGCGCAGCGGGACGGTGAAGCGATGCTGCTGCCGGCGCGGGTAGGTAGTGAGGTTGACCCAGCGCGGGAACGGCGGCGTTGGAGACACCTGGTACACCGGAACCGGGACCAGGCTGGCAGGCAACCCGACTTCCCGGTAATGCGGGCAGTCGAGGACCAGGTACACCTCGGAGAGCCGGACGTTGGCGTGCAGGGCGGAGACGGCCACCTCGATCACCATCCCCTCGCCGAGGGTGGCCCGTGCCGGGATGGTGATCTCTGCCGTCGGCTCCGGCCAGAAGAGGGGCACGATGAGCAGGTACGCCGCCGGCGCCAGCAGCGCCAGTCCGATGTTGCGTCGCGTCAGCAGGTCCCGCATGGTTCACCTCGGTGCGGCGGCACGGGCCGCCGGATCCCTTCCCCCAGGTGCCGGGCGCCCACGGCCGATGCCGGTTTCCGGCTGCCCGAGGGGCCGTCCTTCACCCATCACGGCATGCTGTGACCATACCCCGGCAAGGGTCTGCCTGCAATGGATGCGTGCGCAGTGGGAGCCATGCCTCGTGAACGCCGGCAGGTCTCGGGAACCGGCTCCCCCCCAAAATGAAATCCGCGCGCGACCGCGCGTGCGCGGGCGCTGGCGCCGATGGACGGGCGGGAGCGCGGAACTCCGACGGGCGCCTTTCAGCAGCGCTTCCTGCACGCGGCGGCGCCTGTCCATGCGCCGGATGCGGCCGCGTCCCGTCACCGTGGAAAGGGACGGGGTTGCGGGGAGCGCGGTTCCGGGGTATTTTCCTGCCCCTGGGACTGGTATGGGAAACGAGGTCGGCGAAGAGCGTCACGGTGGAATCGGCGCCGCGACCTGTTCCAGTGCAGGGCGGGCGACGGTTGGGCCTTCTGCTCAGTGGCGGAAAGGGGGTGTGGCAACGAGTAGAGCGGATCCGGTCTGACGGCAGCGGCAGGGATCAACCCAAAACACCTGGAGGAGCAGAGATGAAGCAGACAGCACTCGTGGCGGCACTGGCAGCTCTTCTGTGCACGGGCTGCGCAACCCGGCTCTTGGACTTCACGATCATGTCGTCGAAGAACGTTGACCTGAGCAGAGCAGGCACCTTTGAGCGTGCGAAGTCGCGGTCCGAGGGAGAGGATATGGTCCACTGGATCATCTCCATCCCGCTCGGGGTGCCGAATGCCAAGGAAGCGATGGACCGGGCGATCGAGTCCGTACCCGGTGCGGTGGCCCTGGTCGACGGTGTGATCACATCCGAGTTCTGGTGGTTCCTCATCTATGGACAGCAGAGGTACGTCGTCGAGGGCACCCCGCTCATCGACCCTCAACTCGCAGCCACGTGGGACCACGGCAACTACCTGGTCACGCACCTCGATGGCGACGGGAACGTGAGGGAGACCCGGAGCGTCTCGAAGACCGAGTACGAATCCATCAGGGCGCGACTGCTTCCGGCATCCGGCATCTGAAGGGGCAGTCCGGACGTCGGGGACTGGTCCGACGGACCGGTCGGTCTCTGCCCACCCCGGCCGTGGGGGTTCGTCCCCATGGCCACAGAACTCGGTCGGATCAGAGGGTGGCGCATGCTTCCAGCTTGCGTTCCGGGGTCTGCACCGGCCTGCATCCGCGCGGGCAGGGTCCTGGCGGCGCCGGACCCTTTCCGGGCGACCTCGCGCTAGAACAGGGTGTAGATGAAGGGTGCGACGGACTGCCCCGCGAACACGAGAAGACCCAGCAGAAGCAGCAGCACCACCACGGGCACGATCCACCAGGCCTTGTTCTGCCAGGCGAAGCCGAACACATCGCGCAGGAGTCGTCCGAGATGTCGCAGGAATCGCATGGCGAAGGGTCTCCGCAGTCGGTCTGATGATTCCCGACGGTCCGCTGCCGGTCCCATTCAGTCCAGAGGGAATTCCTCCTGCCACCCGGTCTGTTCCTGCCAGGCGGGTTGCTCCTCCTTGCTGAGCAGAAAGGACCCGAGCACGAGGCAGTCCATCCCGGTGCGCCTGAAACAGCGATACGCGTCCTCGGGGGTGCAGGCGATGGGTTCGCCGCGCACGTTGAGGGACGTGTTGATGACGATGCCATACCCGGTTCGCCGCTGGAACGCCTGGATGACGTCATGGAACGCGGGGTTGGTTTTACGGTTCACCGTCTGGACCCTGGCCGAGAAATCGACGTGCGTAACGGCGGGGACATCGGATCTGACCGCGTGCACCCTCTCCCGCAGGGGGAGTTCGCTCAGGCGGTCGACGGTCCTGCATCGATCCCGGTGCACCGGCGCCGTGAGAAGCATGTAGGGCGAAGGTCTGTCCAGCTCGAAGAACTCGGCCGCACACTCCTCCAGGCAGGACGGCGCAAAGGGGCGGAAGGATTCGCGGTACTTGATCTTCCGGTTCATGACCGACTGCATCTCGGGAGATCGCGCGTCTCCGAGGATGGAGCGGTTGCCGAGGGCCCTCGGGCCGAATTCCATGCGTCCGTGGAAGTGGCCCACCACCTTGCCTTCTTCGAGGAGGCGCGCGATTTCGTCCGCCCGTGCGTCCGGCGCGAGTTTCCGGGCCGGGCAGCCTCGGGAGCGAAGGAACGCCTCGATCTCCGCGTCCTCGAAGGCAGGACCGAGGTACGCGCCCCGCATGCGGTCCGTGGTGCCGTCGGCATGGCGTTCCCGGCCATGGTAGTGGTGCCAGGCAACCAGGGCGGCTCCCAGGGCGCCCCCGGCGTCCCCGGCCGCGGGTTGGATCCAGAGGTCCGCGAAGGGCCCTTCCCGCAGCAGTCTGCCATTGGCCACGCAGTTGAGCGCCACTCCACCCGCGAGGCACAGGTAGCGTTCTGCGGTCTCCCGGTGCAGATGGCGGGCCATGCGCAGCACGATCTCCTCGGTCACGGCCTGGATGGACCGTGCCAGGTCCATTTCCCGCCGGGTGATCTCCGCTTCGGGGTTCCGCGGCGGCCCGTCGAAGAGGTCGGCGAAGCGCTCATTCGTCATACTCAGGCCGTCGAGGTACCCGAAGTAGCCCATGTTCAGGCGGAAGGAGCCATCGTTTTTCAGGTCCAGCAGGTGTTCCCGGATCCGGTCGACGTAGCGGGGTTGGCCGTAGGGCGCCAGCCCCATGAGCTTGTACTCACCGGAGTTCACCCGGAACCCGGTGAAGTAGGTGAAGGCGGAGTAGAGCAATCCGAGGGAGTGCGGGAAGCGCAGTTCCCGGGTGATCGTCACGCGGTTGTCCTCGCCGTGTCCCAGGGTGCTGGTCGCCCACTCGCCCACGCCGTCCAGCGTCAGGACGGCTGCCCTGCGGAACGGCGAGGGGAAGAAGGCGCTGGCGGCATGGGATTCGTGGTGCTCCGGGAAAAGGAGCTGCACCTGCCCGCGGATTCCACACGCCGCCAGAGACTTCTCGATCACGAGCGAGGTCCACAGCTTCTGCCGCAGCCAGAGCGGCATGGCCATCAGGAAGGACCGCACCCCCCTGGGCGCTACAGCGAAATACGTCTGCAGGATCCGGGCGAACTTGCTCACGGGCTTGTCATAGAACGCCACCGCATCCAGATGCCCGTCGGTCACCCCGCCTTCGGCAAGACAGTAGCGGATCGCGGTGGCGGGGAACGCGGCATCGTGCTTCCTGCGGCTGAAGCGTTCCTCCTGGGCCGCGGCCACGATCTCGCCATCGCGAACCAGTGCGGCGGCGGAGTCGTGATAGAAGGCACTGATTCCGAGAATCGTCATCAGTACTGTCTCGTGTAGCGCTCGCGGTCCAGCAGCGGCGGACGGGGGCCCCAGCAACTGCTCTCGGGCGCCGGGAAGGACCGCTGCAGGGGATCCAGGCGCCGGGCCCGCAGCAGCAGACGACCGCCGAGGAAGCAGACGAAGAAGAACGGCGCCAGCAGCAACCAGGTGATTCCCGTCGCAAGCCCACGGCCGAAACGCGCGAACCCGCGGTCCACGCGCACGTACACGGACGGCGCCGCAAAGGCCGTCACGGCCAGCGCCATGCCGGTGCAGAGCGCAATGGCGGCCGCCGGGCGGCCCGTTTCGCGACAGACGACAGCCAGGCAGACCGCGGCCATCCCTGCGCTGGCAGCCTGCCCCATGCCTCTGCGGCGGAGACGGGTCCGGGCGTGCTCCCGTTCCCCCGCGCCCTGTTTCGTCCATGGCCACGCGGCCCTGGACACGGCATTCTGATGGAACTCACTCATCGACTGCCCCAGGCAGACAGGGGACGATCCGTACTGACAGCAGCATGGCGTCCATTGGTAATGCCTCAGTCAACGTAGGGATGCTCGCGGTACGCTCGCGCTCCAGGGGGATGGAACGCTCGCGGCCGCGCGGGCATTCGCGGGTTTGA
>JAFGRS010000610.1 GCA_016935045.1 Lentisphaeria bacterium
ACCACCTGTGGCGTTTCGAGGACGTGGATCCCGTAGGCGCGGATATCTGGGATACCTACATCATCCCGGAGATCTGCCGTCCGGTGGCGGTGACCGTGGAGACCGCGCGCCCCGAACTCGTCTTCCGCTTCGACGCCGACCAGGTGTGGGCCTGCAAGCTCGCCGCCCTGGCCCTGCACCCCGTGGCCGACGCCGCCGCCGCGGATTGGCTGGCGGGCCAGCTCGAGGCCGTGGCCGGGGAGTTCCGCGGCAGGGCCGCCTGCCTCGATGCGCCGGCCAAGGCCTACGATCCCCCCCGGGCCTGGCAACCCCTGGGCATGGTCGCCTGGCCCCTGACGATCGAGGATGCCATCACCCCTGCATCCCTGCCTACCGACGTCCCCCCCGCCCCCGGGGAACTGCGCCTCGCCTGCGCAGCCATGGTCCGGGGCGAATACGAACCGGCCTCCCTGGCCATACGGCCCCTGCGTGACCTGGGTCCCTGCAGCCTGGCACTGACAGGCGACCTCGGGGAGGACCTGACCGCCGCCCTCGACCTCGTGCACTGCAACACCAGCCGCGGCTTCAACAGCCTTGCCTACCGGATCCGGCCCCATACCCTCCGCCCGGGAGCCGCCGTCGACCTGAAGGCCCATGTCACCCGCCAACTCGTCGTCACCTTCCACACCCGGCCCGAAACGCCCCCGGGGACCCGACGACCCCATCTCCAACTCCGAAACGCGGCCGGCGCCGTGTTGCTCGATGTGCCCATCGAGGTCACCGTGCACCCCGTCGTGCTCGACCGGGACACGCCCTTCCTCATGGGGTTCTTCGGCCTGATGCCACCCGGCGAACTGGGGCCGGAGCGCCAGTGGGCGGCATTCGAAGAGACCCTCCTGCTGCTCAGGAGCCATGGCATGAATGCGGTCTCGGGCGGTCCGAACTGGCGTCTGAAGGGCTGGGAGAACGGCCGCCCCGTGCTGGATCTCGGCGAGGCGGACCGGTTCTTCGCTCTCCTGCGGAAGCACGGTTTCGAGCATCCCATCAACGGCTACGGCGGCTGCCGCTTCCTCGGCCTGCACGACGGCTACAGGAAGGGCGCCGCCACGAGCCGGGTGGAAAAGGAGAGCGGACTGCCCTATGAGGAGGCCTTCCTGCGGGCCTGGCAGGCGATCAACGAACATGCCTCACGGCAGCATTGGCCAACCGTTTTCTATGCCATGTGCGACGAGACGCGGGTGCGTTCCGTGGCGGAAGCGGAACTGGAGTTCATGAAGACCATGGCGGAGATCAGCCGTCGGTGGCCGGACCGGGTCCGCGCCTCGGGATCGTACAGCGTCACCTTCGAGCGCTCTCCCCGGGATGAGGACGACCTGCTGCACTGGCACCAGGAGTTCTTCCGAGTCCTGGACATCAGCAGCCTGAACAACCACGACGCGAGTGTCCTCGAAGAGGCTCGACGCCTCGGGAGGGAGATCCACATCTACAACCAGGGCCGCGACCGCTACTCCTTCGGCCTCTACCAATGGGCCGAACAGGCCAAGGGCGTCAGGGCGCGCTGGCAATGGCACCTGAACATCCTCCACGGCTACCAGTTCTTCGATCTCGACGGCCGGGAACCCGACACAGCCATGCTCTGCTACGGCCGGGAAGGCATCTACCCAACCCTCGATTTCGAACGTTGCCGCGAAGGAGCCGAGGACTTCCACCTCCTCCACACCCTGAGCCAGCGCCTCGAGGCCGCCCGCAGGCAACCGGAACGAGCCGCAGCGGTCCGCCAGGGGCAGGCCCTGCTGCAGCGCCTCGAGTCCAGCGTGGGGGTCAACCGGCGCACGCCCCCCGCCGGATACGACCCCATGGCCCTCAAGGAGGAACTGGTCCGGGCCTGTGCAGCCCTGGCCGAGGACCGCTAGCCTGGATGATTCACCGCGAACCACGCGAAATACACGAACAGGTTCGTTCGGAACCGATTGCAACTCTCCCGCCACCACTGCCCTTGCGGCAGTGGAGCGCTGATTCCGATCCACAGCCGCTGCTGTCGCCCTCCGCTCACGCCTTTGCCCTCCAGCGAACCCGGCCCCCCCCGCCCTCCCTTCTCCCGCAACGGCTCGGGATCGGGCCTGGCCGGCCGCTGGTACCGCCTTCAGCCGCCCCGGAGGGAGCACGGCAAGCCCTCCGCTTGCGCCCACGCCCCGCCATGGATATGGTCCCGAAGGCATCCCGAGGACGGCTTGGCGTGGAGCTTCCGGCGTGGACAGGCACGACATCACGGGCCGACGCGTGCTCTTCGTGGACTGCGCCCCCTTCACGGGCGGGGCGCAGAACAGCCTGATCACCCTGGTCGAGGGTCTCGCAGCGCGCGGCTGGCAGAACGCCGTCCTGACCGCAGACCGATCCCCCGGCGGTGTCTGTGTCCGCTGCCGGGAGATGGGCTGCGCCGTGCACGAACTCGACACGCGCCACTGGCGTCTCTCCCCCGCCGGAGTCCTGCGCTTCGCCTACGACCGCCTGACGGCCGGGCGAGCCATCGCCGCAGCCGCCCGGCTTCACGCTCCCTGTCTGGTGCATGCCAACACCGTGCGTGCCGCCCTGCTCGTCCCCGGGGCCCTGGCCCGCGAGATCCCACTCGTCGTCCACGACCGCGATCTCCGCCTTCCCCGCGGTGCGCTCCGCCCGATTCGCCGCGGGGGACGCCGCGTCATCGCCATCTCCCGCTGTGTCGCGCACAAGTGGCAGGCCGAGGCCCCCGGCATCCCTGTGGACATCGTCGGCAACGGCTTCGATCTGGTTGCGATCCGCGCCAGCGCCCCTCACCCCGAAGGACGCCGGGGCGTCGACGGGCCCCTGCTGGCGCTGGTGGCAGACCTGGTGCCCTGGAAGAACCATGCCCTCTTCCTCGAAGCCCTGGCCCAGCTAAGAAGAAACGGCGCTCCGTTCGGCGCCGTGATCGTCGGCCGGAAACGCTCGCGGGAAGCCCATTCCTACCTCGCGGACCTGCGGCAACAGGCCGCAGACCTCGGCCTCGACGACCGGGTCCGCTTCGTCACCGACGCCGGTACGGCGCTCCCCTGGCTGGCCGCGTCGGATGTGGTGGTGTCCGCCGCTGTAGACGAACCCTTCGGCCGTACCGTGGTCGAGGCGCTGGCCCTCGGAAAACCCGTGGTGGCCATCCACGGCGGTGGCCCCGAGGAGATCCTCGAGAACTGCGCCGCAGGAACGCTCGTTGGCGATTCCGCCGCCCACCTCGCCGACAGCATCGCCCGCTGGCTCGATCCGGAAACCCGGCTTGCCGCGATGGCCGCCGCCCGGGAACGATCCGACCAGTATGCCGCCGCACGCATGGTCGACCAGGTCTGCGAGAGCTACCGGAAGACCCTCGAAGCGGCGGGGTCAGTCCTCTAATTTGACTTTAGCGGCTCTACTGCCTACGATATGCTGAAGATACAGAGCCCGCAGGAGGATTCACCCCGATGCCGCGACCTCTCCGTATCGAGTTCCCTGGAGCGTGTTACCACGTCATGTGCCGAGGGAATGCCCGTCTGCCAGTCTTCCACGCCGACGCCGACAAGGAGTTGCTCCTGGATCGAATGGTGCATTTCGCCGCGGTGTTCCGTGTCGACCTTCGCGCCTACTGCGTGATGATCAACCACCTCCATGTGCATCTGCGAACCGTCGAAGGTAACCTTGGGGCATTCATGGGTTCCTTCCTGACATCGTTCACCAGCATGTACAACCACCGCCACGATTCCTTCGGACATGTCTTTCAGGGCCGGTACAAGGCCTTTCTGGTGGAAGACGTGAAGGCATACCGCGCCAAGGTGACGCATTACATCCACCTCAACCCTGCCTGCATACCCTCTCTCGCCGACGAGGCGCCGGATGTACGCCACGAGGCGGCACTGCATTACCCTTGGAGCAGTTACGGGCAGATCCTTGGCATACGGCCGTGTCTACCGTGGCTGGATCGCGATGCTGTGCTCAGGGGATGGGGACGGAATCTGAAGGAGAAGCGTGAAGCATACCGTTCTGCTGTCGAATGGCGTCTGCGGGCGGGGGTCTCGGACCCCGTGGCGGAGGCTGCGGCTCAGACGGTTCTCGGCAGCGAACGCTTCGTCGGACGCATGCGTCGTGGCCTCATGGACCTGAAGGAAAACCTCGATGTGCGGCGGGAGAGCAGCCAACACCGGAAGCTCAGCTCCTGGTGTTCTCTCGAAGAGGTGATCACGGCCGTACGCGACGCCTATCGTACGTCGCGAAGCGCACTCATGCGGAGGCACAACCGCGGCTGCGAGGCCAGGCAGGTTCTGCTTTACCTCGCGGCCACTCACTGCAGAGGCCGGTATTCGTTGGCTGAACTGGGGCGGTCTCTGGGGCCGGTCAGCCTGGCTGCTGTGAGCAATGCCCGGGCGGGGCTGCTGCGGAAGATGGGGGCCGATCCGGAAGTGAAGTTGCGGGTGAGCGCCATCTCCTCGAATCTGGTAGCAGATAAAGTCAAATTAGAAGACTGACCCGCCCTGAGGGGTCAGGCGCCAGTCGATGGAGGCCTGTCCATTCTGAGCGAACCAGCGGTTGATGGTGGAGAAGGGTTTGCTGCCGAAGAAGCCTCGGTGGGCGGAGAGAGGAGACGGGTGCGGGGTGGCGATGACGAGATGCCGGGTTTCGTCGATCCTCTGCCGTTTCTGTTGTGCGGGGCCGCCCCAGAGGACGAAGACGATGGGTCTGGGTTGGGACGCGAGGCAGCGCACGACGGCGTCGGTGAGGCATTCCCAGCCTCTGCCGCGGTGGGACTGGGGAGCACGTGCCCGGACGGTCAGGACGGTGTTCAGGAGGAGCACGCCCTGCCGGGTCCAGGGCAGCAGGCAGCCGCTGTCCGGGAACTCGATGCCCAGGTCATCGCGCAGCTCGCGGAAGATGTTGCGCAGGGAGGGGGGGATCGGGATGCTGGGTGGCACCGAGAACGCCAGGCCGTGGGCCTGTCCCTCGCCGTGATAGGGATCCTGCCCCAGTATCACCACTCGCGCGGCCGCGGCGGGGGTGGCATGCAGCGCGGCGAAGACGTCCTGCTCCGCCGGATACACCGTATGCCGGGCCCACTCCGCCTGGACGAATCCGGCCAGGGCCCGGAACCCGTCCGTCGCGGTTTCCCGCGCCAGGATCCCGGCCCAGTCGGGTGGGAGGCGCCGCCGCAGCCTTTCGGCGGCATCGTCCGCGGTCCATTCGGCCCCCGTCGCCCCGGCAGGCATGGCCGGATCGAGCGCATGCACCCCGGTGCTCATCGCTCTCTCTTCTCGGTCGCCGGGGCGAACAGAAGCCCCGGATCCAGGCCCTGACCCTCTGCGAAAATCTCCGGGGTGACGATGCGGAGGTACTTCTCCACCTCCCCGGCGACGGCCTGTGCGGGCTCGACGTGGATGACATCCCTGCTCAGCGAAGCAACGACGGTCTCCGGCGGCACGAACTCGGCGAATTCGGCCGGCAACACCCGTGTCACCAGGGCGGGGTCCCGCCGCAGGGCTTCCGCGGCCTCCTGCATGGCCGCCAGCAGGCTTTGCAGCAGGGCGGGGTCTGCGTCGGCCAGCCGCTGGTGGACGGCGATCCCCGCGATGGGCATGCGGGGCAGGCCTCCGTTGATCCGTGCGTATTCGTCCTCGACGTTGGCCACCACGCGCAGAGACGGGATCTTCTCGAGGAGGGTGGTCACCAGGGGTTCGGGCAGCAGGGCGGCCCGGGCGCTTCCCTTGAGCATCTTCAGGGCCAGTTGCTTGGGCTCGTGGGGCTCGAAATCGATGGTCCCGCCCGGTTCTCCCATCACGGCCCGCAGGATATCCACCGACGGACAGCCCATGGGGGCGTAGGGCAGGGAATGCCCCGCGAAGTCCGCGAACCCCTGCACCGAATCGTCGCAGCTCAGCAGGGCGAACTTGCGCCAGCCGGTGACCGCCAGCAGGACGACGGGCGCACCCCGTTCCCGGGCCCGCGCGAAGCCGTCGACGTGTCCCACCCAGAGGTCCCCCTCGCCCGCCAGCAGCACGCTTTGCAGGTGGGCGGCGGTCTTCCAGAGGCGCGTCTGCAGTTGCACCCGGCCCTGGAGGGTTCCTTCCCGAACCGCGCACCACAGGGGCAGTTGGGGTGTGGTCGTGCCGGGATTCGTGTAGACCACGAGTTCGTGAATGGCCCGGTGTGCATCGGGGTTGCCTGGAGGCAGTGTTCCGGAGCCCGGCGTGGGTGGCCGGTGCAGGGAGAGCAAGGCGCCGGCAAAGGTCACCAGCGCCAGGAGGCCCACCGTGATGCGGATGCGCCAGTGGCCCGGGGATTTGGCTGGTGTTGGCATGGGCGTCGAGGTCCTGCGAGAAGAGCGCCTACTGACGTCTCGGAACTGCTACACATCGCATTGCGGTGCAAGGACCATGGACAATGGACCATGGTCCCCAGTTGCAGGCGCTAAGGACTACTCTGACAACATCAGGTCCGCGGCCCGCAACGGATGCAGCGGCGGCAGCAGTCCATGCGAAATACTTCTCAGCCCATTGCAGGCAGATCTGCATCCCATACGCTGGCCTATGCCAGTTCCTCTTGCCTGCAGTGACCGGTATCTCCCAACCGGTACCTCACCCGAAGACCTTCTTCTCCCGGTAGGCCGTCCAGGCGGTCTCGAAGGGGACGTCGCGCTCCGGGATCGGCCGCACGGGAACGTACTCGATGTCGAACCACCCCTCGGCTTCGCGGTTCAGGCGCAGGGTTTGGATCGTCTCTCTGAGCGCTTCGTTCTCGGGGCGGAGGCACGGGACCTCTCCGGTCTCGGGGTCGGCAAGGCTCTCCGGCATCGGGTTGCCCCTGGAGTCCAGGACGATATACGAGCCGCGGCTGCCGCCGCCGTTCTCGATGTAGTCCTCGATGGCGCGCAGGCAGGCCAGGGAAGTCAAGGCCATACCCTCCGCTTCCGCCGCGGCGGCGAGATCGCCGGCGGAGGCATCCAGCCCTTCCGTCCGGATGCGCTCACAGAGGGCCTCGGCCTCTCGCCGGGCATCGCCGATCCCCTGCACGGAGCGCAGATGCGCGCCGTGGCGGGTCATGCGCTGGCGGATTGCCTCGATCGCGGCGTCGGGCGTCATGGCGCCGGGGGTGGGGTTCTCCCTGGCGCGCCGCAGGCGTTCCACGGTCTCGCGGATCTGGGGGCGGACAGCAGCCGTCAGCGCCCGTGGGTCGGGCACGGTATCGCCACCGTATACACTGCTGATGTACTCGGCCGCGCGGATGGCGCCGGTCTGGCCCGCGTTGAGGGCGGAGCCGCCGGGGCGCTTCACCCCATGGGTCCCGGCGAACTCACCGACCACGAACGTGTGCGCCAGGGTCGACTCCCACCACGTGTTGACGACGAAACCGCCGTTCTGATGTTGGGCGCAGATGGCGATTTCGAGGGGCTCCCTGGTCAGGTCGATCTTCTGTTCCATGTAGAGGTCGATGGCGGGTTGGTTCATGTGCGCGAGGCGTTCGATGGGAAGTGCCTGCAGAGCGCCGGTCCGCTGCAGATACACCCGCGCTTCCGCCTCGAGATTGCCCATCGCGAAGTCGGACATTGCCTTGGTGCCGATGGGGTTGCGGAGAAAGTCCATCCACACGCGCCGCCCGCGCTGCACCGTCTCCCGGTGCACGGCCATGTCGACGAGGGACGACTGCTGGCCGGATATCCGCTGCGCGTCGAAGGGCCACTGATAGCCCTTCAGGAAGATACACGTGGCCATGCGCTCCATCGTGTCGAAGTACTCGGTGAGGAACTCCCGCGGGTCGCTCTCGCCGTCAGCCGCGGTGCTGAAGAGCCGCGGCACCACCTGCATGTAGGTGCCGGAGACGTTCCAACGGTATTGGATGGATGCCAGGCCATACTGGGACTCGGTCAGATTGTGCGCTGCCAAGCCCGCCTCGAAGGCCATGCCGTGGATGCCCGTCTGCCCGCGGGGGTACACGGTCGTCGCGTACATGGCGCCCGGACCGCCCGCCGCCAGGACGATGTTGTCGGCCAGGAAGGCCTCGAAGCGGCCATCGCCCCCGCTCTGGACGGTCAGTACCCCGACGATGCGCCGCCGGTCGCCGTCGCCGGCGACCAGGAGGCGGACGACGTCCTTCCCGCCCATGATGCCGATACCGGCTGCCCGGGCCCGGGCTTCGAGACACTCACTCATGAACTTCGATGTCTTCGGACCGGCAGAGGTCGCCCGTTCGTAGGGATCGTGGTCGGTCTTATAGCCGATGAACGCGCCTTCCGGATCATGGGGGAAGGGAACGCCGTCGGCGACCAGGTGGTAGAACGCACGGAGGCTGCAGATGCCCTCGGTGAGGGCCAGATCGCCGTGAGCACAGCCGAACGCCGTCAGGGTCCGGGCAAAGTCGCACGCCGTGTCAGGCACACGCGGCGAGGTCCCCATCTTGTAGTAGGTCTGTTTGTCGGAACCCGACAGTCGCGAGGCGCCGCCGCCGCGGGCGCGCGCGATCACCAGGATCCGCTTGTGCGCGTCAACGACCCCTTTCTGGGTGAGGAAGTCGTAGAGGTGCACCGCGCACCCCATGCCCGCGGCGCCCGCGCCGACGATGAGTGTGCCGGTGGTATGCACCGTGACTGCCGAACCGCCAACCTGGATCCTGCTCTGTGACATCGGAACGGTTGTCTCCTCTACAGTATGCTGAGATGAAAGCCGCCGTCGATATGGATCACCACGCCTGTAGCCATGGGGATGCCCCCGGTCGCACAGGTGGCCATGGCCGTCGCGACGTCCTCCGGCGTACCCCAGCGGCGGATCGGGGTGATGCCTTCCTCGAAGATCAGCCTGTCGTACTTCTCCGTGACGGCGGCAGTCATGTCCGTCTTGATGATGCCCGGGCGGATTTCGTAGACGTAGATTTCATGCTGGGCGAGTTCGGCCGCCCAGAGCTTCGTCGCCATGCTTACGCCGGCTTTGGAGAGGCAGTACTCACCCCGTGAGGGGGAGGCCGTCTCCGCCGATATGGAACTGATGTTGATGATCGCCAGGAAGTCGTCAGGTCGTTGTGCCCGTTGCTCGATCATCCAGTTTGCCACGGCCTGGGTCAGGAAGTACGGGCCCTTGAGGTTTACGTTCATCACGAAGTCGTAGGATTCCTCGGAGGCCTGCAGGATGTTGGCGCGCACGCGCGGCGCCACGCCGGCGTTGTTGACCAGCACATCGAGGCGCCCAAACCGGGACCGGACCTCCGCCAGTGCCGCCGTCCTGTCTGCGGCGCGCGTGACGTCGCAGCGCACGCCCAAGGCCTGCCGGCCGAGCGCCTCGACGGCGCCCACGGCAGCGGTCGTATCGATGACGTCCGCAAGGACGACGTCAAATCCCCGGTCGGCCAGGGATAGCGCGCCTGCCTTCCCGATCCCTCTGGCAGCGCCGGTCACCATGGCTACTTTCCGCGACATTGGATCCTCTCCTTGTATTCCATTCGGAACGGTGATCGTGCGGAAGGGTCAGCGCCGCGCCTGGCCGAGCCGTGTGTTGTGCCGCGGTTGGTTGCGCAGAGGCCCTGCGCCTCGGCGCGACGAAAACCACCCGATGGCCGGAACCCCGCGGACTGCGCAAACCATACAGGCAATCCCCGCGAGCGGCAAGCGGTTCTCCAACCGCTGCGCAATCCCTCCGTCACGTGGGGAAGGGGTGTGAAGATACGACGGAGACCGCCGACTCCGTGCGCCTGCAAGCGCACGATACCAGAGAGGTGCAAGTCCTCTCCATACCAGCATACCAAGTATGCAGTCGACCGCAACTGCGTCGCCACAAGGCGGGGGCGGTACGATACGCCGCACGACCAGGCAATAGCTGGGGCGCGCCCGCGGGAACCCGATGCGCTGACCCGGGTATGGGCTGAAAAGCGACATCGGGGCGACACGGGGTGTTACACACGGGGTCAAACCTACCTTTTTACGCACGATTGGTGCCCGCGAGGACGCGGGCGGTCCAGCCAAG
>JAFGRS010000611.1 GCA_016935045.1 Lentisphaeria bacterium
CTCTCTCCGGGACCGCCTGAAGGCGGTACTACGAACCTGGGACGCAACCTCGAACGCGCTGGCAAGTGGGCTCGTAGTGCCGGCTTCGAGCCCGAATCCCGGGCTCTCTCCGGGACCGCCTGAAGGCAGTACCGCGGACCCGGAAATGCGAACCCGGAATGGGCTCGAAGAAAGGGAGAACGAAGTCATGCCACGCATCAGACGTGTCTTCCTGTGGCTGGCGCTGTCCGCCTGCCCCCCGGTGCTCCTGGCTCAGGGGGCCTACCCCTGGCAGCAATCCCATGCCAGGGTCCTGCCGACGGGGGACCTCGAGTGGGCCCCGGAGCCGTTCGTGTTCGAGCCCGGGCCGTCGCTGCGCTACATCGACTACGAGGGCGGGGACGACGGCCGGGATGGGCGCTCCCGGGAGAATGCCTGGAAGCATCACCCCTGGGACCCCGCCGCGGGGGGCGAGGCCGGGTCCTGCACGGGGACGCACACCTTTGTCTTCAAGCGGGGCGTCGTGTACCGCGGCGCACTGGTGTGTCGGGAATCCGGGACTGCGGCGGAGCCCGTGCGGTTGACCAGTGACCCGACCTGGGGCAGCGGTCCCGACCCGGCCCGAGAAGCCGCGGTCATCGCCGGGTCCGAGGTGGTCACGGGCTGGAAGCAGGGCGCCGACCATCCCGACATCCCGGATTCCGGGGTTGTGTGGTACGCCGACCTCGGCTTCACGCCGCGCTGCCTGTGGATGGTCGAGGGTGAGACCGTGACCCGCATCGCCCTGGCCCGCACTCCCAACTGGACGGTCAGCAACCCGGACGACGTGAAGAGCGAGTGGTGGCAGTGGGAGAACCCGGAGTGGTGGAAGGGCAAGGGTCACGTGACCCGGGGCGCCGGGGACAAGGAGGTCCACCTGGGCATCGACCGCCAGCACCTCACCGGGCCGGCGGAGCGCTATCTCGGCGCTCTGGTCTGGACCGAGTGGGGCATCGTCATGGGCACGCCCTTCGCCACCCGGGTCGAGTCCTTCGATCCCGAGCAGAGGGGCCTGGGATTCCAGGGACCCTGGTACGGACAGAGCGAGAAGATCATCCGCGGCAATCGCTACTACCTCGAGGACAAACCGCACGACCTCGATGCGCCGGGCGAGTTCTGGTTCGACCGCAGGGGCAAGGGCGGCAGGCTCTACCTGAGGCTGCCGGGGGACCGGGATCCCGCCACCGCCCGCATCGAGGCCGCGGCACGGATCAACCTCGTGGACGGCACCGACGTCAGCCATCTGCACGTCAGCGGACTGACCTTTCGCTTCACCAATGCCTACTGGGACCTCGACGCCCGTGTCTTCATCCACCGGGATGTGGACGGCGCCGCCATCCGCGTCCTCGGCAGCGGCACCAATCTGCGCTTCCGCAACTGCGTCTTCGAATACCTGCACAAGGCCGTGCGGCTGCACGCCCTCGGGGACGAGGACCGTCTCACCGACGTGACCATCGCCGACAACCGGATCGCGCACACGGACCACGGGGCCATCGACGTGGGCGACAGCTCCCGCTGGGGCAAGAACGACCCGCCCTTCAGCAGCCTCGACAGGGTCGAGGTCCTGCGCAATCATCTCAGCCACATTGGCCTGCGGCCCATCCGCGCCGAGCACGGGCACGCGGTGAGCATCCGTTTTCCGGATACCGCCCACGTCGCGGGGAACATCCTCGAGCGCTGCTATGGCGCGGGGCTGTTCCTCTTCGGCGGTAAGGGCTCCGGGCAACTGCGCGACAAGCCCCTCGCCCGCATGCTTATCCACCACAACAAGGTGACGGACCCGTTGCTGAACACCAACGACTGGGGCGGGATCGAAACCTGGCAGGGCGGCCCCCTCTATGTCTACAACAACATCAGCGGCAACCCCGGCGGGTACTGGAACTGGGCCTACAACCCGCGCAAGCCCGCCAGCGCCCGTTTCGGCCATGCCTATTACCTCGACGGCTCCTTCAAGAACTACCACTTCAACAACATCGCCTGGGGAAACTCGAGCGACCCCCTGAGTCCCCTCGGCAACACGGCCGCCTTCCAGGAAATCCACAGCTATCAGAACACCTTCTTCCACAATACCGTGTGCGGTTTCGTCAAGGGAAGCCGCCGACAACGCCCCGACGCGGGAAGAAACAAATTCCTGGCCAATATCTGGCAGGATATCGGGGAGTGGGTCTTCTGGCACGGCGAGCCGGCGAAGAGTGAAGCCGAGGCCAATAAGGCCCACGCCGGCGAGCAGGGGGAGGTCTTTGCCTACGAGACCAATGCCTACAGCCGCAACGTCTTCCACGACGTGCGCGGAAACATGGGGGTATTCGAGGCCAACGGAATGCCCCATGCGACGCTGGAGGCATTCCGGGCGGCGATGTCCGGGAAACGGGCTCTGGCTCACGACATCGGCGTCACGGCGGACTCCCCCGTGGTTCGGGATGCGCGGGGGCGGGACTTTCGCCCGCTGCCCGGTGGTGCGGCGGAGGGCAGGGGGGTGAAGGTCTTCGTGCCGTGGGGGCTGTACCGCACCGTCGGGGAGTGGCATTTCACCCGCAACAACGCCGACCCGGCACGGGTGATCGACGAACACTGGACCATGACCCCTCTGCACGCCAAGCGGGAAGACTACCACACCCTCCCCATGAATCCCCTGCGGGGCGTCGGTATCGGCGCCGGTGACTACGTCGCCGGACCCCTCGAAGACTGGACCGAAGGAGCGCTCCGACTCAACGGCCGGGATCAGTATCTCGTGCTGCCGTCGCCGGCGAAGGCCGCCCCCGCGGAGGAGGTCGGGGACACTCTCACGCACACCCCCGCGGACTGGCTCGTCGTGACCACCCCGGCGCAATTGTCCCCCGGGGCCGAAGCGGCGATCGACGTCCGCCTGCCATCCCCGCCCAGGGACCAGCGCCTGACGGTTCACCTGCACTGGCTCAAGGCGCAGGGTTGGGGAGGCTTCAACGAACTGGCTCGACCCTTCTCCGTGCCTGTGGATGGGCCGGGTCCGTACAGGTTCACGGTCACACCCAAGCCTCAAGATGGCCTGGACGCGTTCTCGCTGCTGGTGGCCCTCACCCCCACGGGCGAGTGGAAGGACGTCACGGAAAAGGTGACGCTCCGGCTTCCCGCCGGCCGACCGGCGCCGCCCCCGCCCACGGCCCTGCCCAGTCCCCACGACATCGATGGCAGTTTCCTGGTCGAGATTCACTTCCGGGCCGAGCCCGGTCACCGCAACGGGGTCCTGGTGGCCAAGAGCGACGGGAAGCGGGGGTATACCCTCGGCCTGGACGGCGGCGGGCGGATCACCTTCCGGCTCGAGGGCGACACGACCACGTCCTGCGGCACGCGGACGCGGGTCAACGACGGGGCGTGGCATCACCTGGTGGCGCAAGTCGATCACGCGCGGGGTGTGTACAGCGTCTACCTGGACGCTCGCCTCGAAGTGGCGCTCGAAGGGGAACCCGTCCGCGGCCCATTGGCCAACGGGGCGGACCTTCTCGTCGGTCGCGGTCCCGAAGGTCGCTTCTTCGCCGGGGATATCGACTTCCTGCGCATCAGCCTGGGTACCCTTGAAGAGGCCCAAACCACGATCGAGGAACTCCACGCCTGGGAGTTCGACGGACCCTTCCTGCGGGACTTCGCCGGACGCATGCGACGCCCCGGCGCCAGCGCCGCGGGGGCCATCGACGCCGAGACAGGACGGGGCAACCCGTGACCGAGGCGCCGGCAGATGGACGCCGAAGCGGTCTTGCGTTGCTTCCGACCGGGGGCACGGTCGATGGCGGAGGCAGCAAGACCCGTTGAGGAGGACCTCCATGTCGAAGGAACCATCCCATCCTGCGCACAACGGACCTTTCGACCCAGAGACCGGGGCGGACGTTCTCATCGCCGCGCCCTTGGAACGGCTGGCCCTCCCGGCGGGAACCGTCCCCCCGGGTACCCGCCTGTGGGTGGTCGACGGGCGGGGGCGCGTCTACGTGGACCGCATTCTGGACAGTTCCCCGGAATTCCGGGTGGCGGGGGCCCTGGGCTGGCAGCGGGCCGAGTTGGCAGGTCCGCACGGAGGGATCCTGGGGGCGTGGAGTTTCCGGGTGGAGTGCCGCACGGCCATCGACGACGGCGAGGCCGGGTTCGGGGCCCTGCTGCGGGACCTGCACGCCACCATGCTCAGCTCCTCCGGCGGCGACGGACTCGGAACCGCGCTCGTGGATGGCAAGATGTACCGCTACTTCATCCGCTGGCTGCGCGACCACACCCACACCCTGAAGGGCATGAAGTACTTCTCCGGGGAACTGAAGACGGGCCTGGAGCTGTACGCGGACACCCAGCGTGCCGACGGCATGGTCTATGACCGCATCGCCCCCAAGGCGGACGTGCAGGGGTGGCGGGACCACACCTTCCGCCGAGGCGACTTCGTGCGCACCCTCAACCCGGGGACTCCGAACAGCTACACGCTGCAGCGCATCCCGGTGGAGAACGACGTCGAGTACCTCTTCGTCGAGTGCCTGTACCGCACCTGGCAGGCAACCGGCGACACACCGTGGATGGCGCGCCACCTCGATCACGCCCGCCGGGCCGTTGCTTACGCCACCCGGGATCCCTACCGCTGGAGCACGAAACAGGGACTGCTCAAGCGCGGCTACACCATCGACACCTGGGACTTCCTGCACCAGGACGACTCTGCCCTGACCCTTGGCGACAACGTCTGCGACCTCGAACGGACCACCTTCGGCATCATGCACGGGGACAATACCGGCATGGCCATGGCCTGCCGCATGCTCGCCGACATGCTGCGCGCCGCCGGCCGAGGCGAGGAAGCCCCTGCCTGCGAGAACCTGGCGGCCGACCTCCTCGCTCGTCTCGAAGCCCTGGCCTGGGACGGACGCGGCTACTACCGCCACCATGTCAGCGAGGATCCCTCCTTCCACCGCGACGTGGGGGGCACGGACGAAGCGGGCCAGGTCTCCCTCTCCAATGCCTATGCCCTGAACCGCGGCATCGGCGCCGGCAAGTGCCGCGCCATCCTGGAGACCTACCGGCGCATCCGGCGGGAGATGCCCGAGGCGAGTCCGGGCGAGTTCTTCACTATCTACCCGCCCTTCGAAAAGGGCTTTGCTCCACACAACGACCTGTGGCAGTACATGAACGGCGGGGTCTGCACGATCGTGGCGGGGGAGTTGGCCAGGGGAGCCTTTGCACAGGGTGACGACGCCTACGGGGTGGACATCCTGCGCCGGCTCAAGGGCCTGGCGGACCGCCACGGCGGGCACCTGCACGTCTGCTTCCACGGCAATCCCGAGACCCGGCCGCCACCCCGCACCTTCACGCCGCTGGACCTTTCGGGGGTGGCCAACGTGACCGCCGCCTACCGGGAGGAGGGAGGCTGGGGAGACCCCGGCAACGACCTCTCTCGCCTGCCGACGGGGGAGGTCTGCTTCTGCCATGTGCCCTTTCGCGTATGTCCGGACGGCCGCGGCATCGGCATCGCGCGCGACCGTACCGGCTTCGCCCGGGAGCTGCACGTCCCGGTGGGCGGCGCCCACGCCGCGATGTACCTTTTCCACACCCTCTCTCACCCCGATTCCCCTGCCGCCGAACTGGATGTGGTCTACAACGACGGCGGGACACGGCGCCTCTACCTGGCCCCGGGCCGGCAGTTCGACAACTGGTTCATGCCAGGATCGGA
>JAFGRS010000612.1 GCA_016935045.1 Lentisphaeria bacterium
CACGCCGGCCGGGGGGGGGTAGGTCGCGCGAGCCGAGCGCGACTCTCTTGGGGATGGGATTGTGCCACTCGGCTCGTGGCACCTACCCGCGCGCCGGCCGGTACGGGAAGAGCATACGCCGCGCCTCTGCGGGGTGTCACGGGCGCCACGAGAGGCTCTGGCCGAAGAGCTTCCCTGCCAAGAGGTTCACCCGGGCACTGCCGTCTTCGAGGGTCTCGATCTCCGCCTTGAGCTTGATGCCGCCGGAGGCGGGATCGGCAACCTTGTCCCCGGCAATGGCGAGCACGGCGGCGGTCCCGGCCAGCTTGCCCTTGATCAGCAGGGGGAATTCGGCGCCAGTGGCGAACCGGATCCCGCCGCTGCCGGAGATCTTCGTGCCGTCGAGGTCGAGGGTCAGCGTGATGGCGTAGGTCCCGTCGTTGCCGGCGGGAAGGTCCATCTGCACGTCGAAGGTGACCTTGTCCTTCTCCTTGCCGAACGCGGTGCTGACGCTGACCGGACCCGTAAGGGCAGCCGATCCTGCATCCAGGGCAAGGGCACCCTTGGCAGACACCTTGACCTTGGCCGCCGGATCGGCAGGGATACCCACCGCCGCCCCCTGGAGGGCGAGCTTGACCGCCACGGCGCCGTTCGCCCCCTTGCCGCCACCCTTGACGACGAGGGGGACGGCGTAGGCGACCTTCGCCGGCAGATCGGTGCGGTAGTGCCCATCCCCCGTGATCTTGCCCTTGGTGTCGTGGGCCAGTTCCATATCGAGTACGTCTCCCTTCAGGTCCGCGGTGTAGGGTCCGCTGAGGTCCCACACCGCCAGCCCGGCGGCAAAGGCGGTCGCGGGGATGTTCAGCACGAACGTCCCCTCGGGACCGACGGACTGCGCCTCCCGGAAGGTGGCCGTCAGGGCCCTATCCGCGCTGACGTTGATCACGGACAGCGGGTTGTCCATGCTGTATATCGTTCCCCCGGAGAGCCAGCCGTCAAAGACGACGCCGGCGTTGGCCACCGCGGTCACGGCCTGCCCGTTGCTGCCGCAGTCCACGACCTGCGGCGTCGGGCCCGCGATGGTGCCGTTCGGTCCGGCGCTGTAGGTCAGGGTGTACTGCAGGACCGCGAACTCCGCCGTCACCGCGAACTCCGCCGTCACGTTCGTGTCCGTGCGCGGGTTGTCTGTTCTCCCGTCGCTCCAGCGCACGAAGCGGTGGCAGGCGGCGGCCACCGCCTCGACGGCTGTCCCATTGGCGCCGTGTTCCACGGTCTGCAGCAGTTCTCCCGTCACCGTGCCCCCGCTCCCGGCCGTGTAGGTCAGCGTGTAGGTCTTGCGGGTGTACTGCGCCGCGGTCTCGACGCCGGCCGTGACGGTCGCCGGCAGAGCCGGGTCCCAACCCGAGTGCAGCCACCCCTCGGCGGGGGTCACCGCCGGGGCCGCCGGGGCCGGGTCGCCGTGGTTCACCGTCACGGTCACCGACGGCGTTCCGCCCTCGAGGCTCCCGTGCAGACCCGGTTGGAAAGTGACGGGGTATTCGTTGATCGCGAAGTTCGCCACAACGTCCAGGTCAGCGGCAACACCCGCGATCACGACGGGATTCTCCATGGAGAAAAGCGCACCATCCACCATCCATCCCGTAAAATGATAGCCTGCCTTTGGAAGTGCTTCCACGGGAGTGGTCGTACCGCCGGGGGCCACGAACTGCTCCACATTCCCGTCCAGCGTGCCGTCGGGTCCGGCCGAGAACGTCACCGTGAAGGCCACGACCGTACTGGAATCGGCCGTATTCTTCATGGGCTCCGCATGGCCGACGCCGTCCGTCGCGATGCTGAAGAAACCGTAGGTATGTCCCGGCACACCCGTGTAGACCTCCTCCGTCAGGGTCGTGTCGATCAGCCACGGGGCGAAGGGACCGCCATCCTGCTGGACATAGAGGGTGTGGGAAGCGACGCCGGCCCCCGCGTCCGTGCCCTCCCAGGACACCAGGATGTCGGCAAGGGAGGTCGCCGGCAGTGTCTCGACGCTGCTGGTCGGCGGGTCGGCATCGATGGTTGCGAGCGCCTCCCGGTTCGGGTCCGTGCCGGCGCCGGGGTCGTGGGGATCGACCTGGTTGGTGGCGATCACTTCCCCGAGGTCGAAGGTAATGGTGGCGACGTTGCGGATCGGTGTGTCCGTCGCCAGTCCCGGCTTCGGCCGGACGATGTAGCTCAGGTAGCCGCGCCCGCGCCCGGTGCCGTCCTCGGGGGGGAGGAACCCCGACTCGACGCCCGGGGGAAGACCGGTGGCCGGGTCGATGGTCAGGAACTCGGCCGCGAGCATGCCGGTGGCCAGGTTCACCGAGGCGGAGATCTGCACCTCCAGATCCACGCCCTCAAAGGGGAAGGGAACCGTGACGGCAAAGCTTGTACTGCCTGGCGGGATGGCGATGACCCTGTCCCCGAAGCCCATCTCGGTCAGCTCGACCGTTGCCCAATCCAGGTCGCCGCTCAGCGGGTCCGCGATGGTCACCCATTGGGCCGGCGCGAGGGCCTCCGGGTCGTTCTCGAAATCGATGCGGTAGGCAAGCAGCGCGCCTGCCGTGACGTAGTTGGCCGAGCCCACCCCTCCCGGTCCCGACTTGGCGTTGGGGTCCTTCGCGCCGATGGCGATGCCGTAGAGCTGGAAGACCTCCTCGATGCTGGCCCCGGCGTGGATCAGGTTCGCCATACCCATGGCCACCAGTTCATCGTGGTTCCCGATGGCCCACAGGTGAGCCCCCAGGTTCTGGTAGTCCGTGAACGACCACAGGACCTTGGCGGGCCAGTAGACAACGCTCGGGCTGGTCACGGCCGCCCCGCCGGCCGCGCCGATCGGCCCGCCCACCACCGCGCCCCCCACGACGCCGATGGGGGCCCCGGTACGGCAGAAATGGGCCAGGGTGAAGAACCAGTCCATGTCCACATTGCCGCAGTTGGTCCGCACCGTGGTCCGGTAAAAATGGCCGCTGTGACTGCCGTGCCAGGTCGGGTTGAAGGCGCGGAGGGCCGCGTAGGTGCCGTGCTTGCGTTCGTACTCGATCAGCTCGCGGATGTGGCGGCGGACGGTCTCCGGCAGGTGCTGGAAGGGCGTCTCGATGGACCTCGATGCCGTACCCAGAGGATCGTGGAGCATGGTGGGGCAGTTGTCGGCGTAGGTGTAGCGGTTGTCCATGGAATCCCGCGGCGGGTCCAGGCTGAGGAAGCGCCCGATCCCCGGTGCGTAGTAGCGGTTGCGCATGAACACCAGCCCCGTGTCATCCGTCATGCACCCTGCGCGTCCCCCGAAGCGGAAGGGGAAGGCGACCGTCTCGGCGGCATGCAGGGCCTCCCCAAAGGGGGCATGGACATAGGCGTTGGCCACGGCCCCGGCCGCATTGGTCAGTTGGCAGACGCTGCCGCCAAGGTCGAAGGCCGGGTAATACGCCCCGCTTCCGGCCGCGAAACTGGCCACCAGTTCCCCGCCGCCGTGCACGTGACGCCGGACCAGGGTCCCGGCGCCGTCGAACTCGCCGACCACATCGCCGAATCCCGTCGGGTCATGCAGATAGGAGGTCCGCGCACCGTTGTGGGTGACGCTGGAACGGAACCCGAAGGCGTCGTACTCGAAGGTCCACACGTCGGCGCCGTGGTGCACCGACAGCAGGCGGTTGGCGGCATCGTAGCCGTAGTGCCACTCGTCGCTGCCCTCGCGCTTGAGGATCAGATTTCCATCCGCGTCGTAGGCGTATGCCGCGGCCCCGACAGCGGTGTACTGGTTCATCGCGTTGGTCACGTACGCGGTCGAGCCGCCGTCTTCCTGAACACTCGCCCGGTTGCCGAAGGCGTCGTAGGCGTAGGTCACCTCCCCGGGCGGGACGGGGGAGCCGGCAACGGGCACGAAGGAGGCCTGGGTCAGGCGCCCAACCGCATCGTAGACGTAGGACCAGGCGCCGTCGAGGCTCGCCACGGTCGCCACCTGCCCGAGGGTATCGTAGGTGATCGCGAAGCGGGAGAGCACCGAGTCGTCGGGGGCGCCGTTCGTCACCGACAGGGGCCGCAGCCACGTGTCGTAGGTGTAGGACGACCATGTCCCATTCCCGAGGTCTCTCCGCAGCAGGGTGTTGCCGCTGCCGTAGGTGAAACGGGCGATGAGGTTGTCGGCGCCGTCCGCCACCTCGGCGAGACGGCCCACGGCGTCATAGCGATAGCGGGTGACGTTGCCGAGGTGGTCTTCCATCTCCGTGCGCCGGCCCACGGCGTCGTACTGGTAGGTCAGGGACTTGCCGTCCGGGTGGTGGATGGCGGAGACGCGCCGCCAGGCGTCGTAGGAGATGGTGGTGGTCCCGTCGGGACCCAGGGCCTGGGTCACGTCCCCCGTCCCATTGTAGGTGTATTCGTAGGCGGGTCCGCCGCCGATGGCCACGCGGGAGATCCGGCGCTGGGGGGTCAGCAGGTGTGACGTCGTCTGTCCGCGGGCGTTGGTATGGGCGGTGAGGTTGCCGCCGGAGTCGTAGACGAAGGTCTCGGCGGTGCCGTCGGGGCGGGTCGTGGACGTCATCTTCCCGGTCCCGTCCCGGGCAAACTGCGTCGTGCGCCCGTTGGGGTCCCGGAACGCTTTGAGGTCTCCCCGGTTGGTGTATTCGAGGGAACGCACGGCGCCGAGAGGGTCCGTGGTGCGGATCAGGTCCCCGCGGCCGTTGCGCTGCAGGTGGTGGACCGCGCCGTCATCGGTGCTGAAGGACGTCGGCTGACCCCGTTCGTTGTAGGCGGCGTGGAGGACCGTCGGCAGGTCCGCCCGGACCACGGTCCCGTGCGGCCCATAGGCGAAGCGGCTGACACCGCCCGCGGCGTTGGTCATGGCAACCGCTCCCGTCCCGTCATAAGCGAAGGTCACGCCGTCGACGCCGCCGGCCGTGACGGCGCCGCTGAGCCTGCCCCGGGAATCGTAGGTGAAGTCCTCGGTGGTGCCGTCGGGGAAGGTGATGCGGCTCAGGGCGCGGAAGGCGGGGGAGGCCGCCGCCTGATCATAGCCGTACTCCGTCCGCAGTCCGGCCTGGTCGGTCGCCGAAAGCAGGAACTCACCCGAGGCATCGTAGAGGAAGTCCGCGGAATGACCCTCGGAGTCCGCGATCCGGCTGATCCGGCCCTGGCCATTGCAGGTCAGGGAGATGGACTGCCCGGCGGCGTTGCGCACGGTGGTCAGGAGACCGGCGCTGTAGAGCAGTTCGAGGGCGTTCCCATGGGCGTCGAGGACGGCAGTGAGTCGGTCGGCGGAGAAACGGTAGGTCAACCCGCTCACGTGCTCCGTGAGAGCGTACTGCCCCGCCGCCTCCGTCAGAACCGCCGCATAGCCTTCCGGCGGGAAGAAACCGCCGCGGATGTCGGGCTGGAAGCGAAAGGCCGCGCCCGACGACGAGATCACGACGGTACCGTCCTCCAGCACCTCGATCCCCTTGTCCCAGGAGTGGGTCCAGCCACGTCCGAGGGGACCCAGGCGATGACGCTGGGGAATGCCCTGCGGGTAGACGCGTTGCAGAAGCAGCGGCATGACGCCGCCACGGACCATGGCGTCCACCGACTCGGCCAGGTGCTGGAGGGGATTGAGCCCGCAGCAGGCCAGCAACTCGACGCCCAGCAGAGAGGGGATGCCGGTTTCGGTGACCCCATGGCGGCCGAGGGTCGCCGCCGTGCGGTTGAGCATGGAGAGATAGTCGCCATAGGTCACTCCCGCGTCCTGCGTGAAGGCATCCCACACCCGGTCCCAGGCGTCCGGCTCCACGCCTTCCGGGCGGCAGGGCTCCCGGTAGTCCGACCACGGCACACTCTGATCGGAGTCGGCGTACAGTGCCTGGATGCGGAACTCGAAGGAAGGGTAGGCGAAGTCCCACGGCTGCAGCCACCCGGCCCAGTAGATGGGGACCCGTCCGGACTCGCCCGGCTGCAGGATGCCGGGGGCGGCGCCGCCGGCCAGAACGTGAACCCTGTGGCTGAACCCCTCCGGAAGGGCCGAAGTCCAGAATCCCTGGGTAACCCGGGAAGCTTCCAGAGTCATCAGCCCAGCCTCCCGACCGCCCTGGCTCACCACCAGGATGAGCAGGGGAGCCTGCATGGCCAGGTCCCCCGTGTTCGCGTACTCGAGCTGAAGCGTCGCGAGCTGATGGTACCCCAGGGCGTCCGGCACAATCAGCCGCGCCTCGAGGCTTGCCTCCCCCCCCACCAGGACCGTGAACGCGTCGTCCCGTTGGACCGTGGCACCCCCCACCGACGTCACCCGCACGTCGTACACACCGCCCGGAACGCTGCCCGCGGCGAACCGGACCGTCATGCGGTCGTAGGCGTCGATTTCCACCGTCCCGGCGTAGGCCGTGCCATCGGCGGCGACGAGTTCGACGGCCGCCACGAGCGGGAAGCCGGCCCCATCGAGGGTCAGAACCATCTCCGCGGCATTGCCGAGGGCTGCCGGGACGACCGCCGTCAGGCTCAGTTGGACCGTCTCGACGACGAGGGTGTAGGCGCCCGTTCCCAGTGCGTTCCGGGCAAGGATGTACCACATGCCCGGGGACGCCGCCGCGATGCTGAGCCGCAGATCGGGGCTGCCGGCGGCCGTGTAGGCCCCCCCCGCTGGCGAAGGCGGCATCCCGTGACGGGCATGCAGCTCGTTCAGACCGAGATGGTCCGCGTCGTCGAGGCGGATCACCAGGTTCGATCCCGATGGGACCGCTACCTGGTAATAGTCGTGCTCGCCCACCGCATCGAACTGCGCGGCGAAGGGAACACCCAACGTCAGGGACGGCATCGTGAAGACCGTGGCCGCAGGAGATGCCCCCGCATTGTTGGCCTGGGGCCCTCCTTCCAGGGTCTCCGCCCGCGCGTCAGCCACGACGATGACGTAGAAGCTGCCGGGGATCACCCCATCCAGGTTGCACGCCAACGCCGCGTCGTAGTGCGCGCCGGCGGCCAGGCCCCCCGTGTGCTCGAGACTCCCGATCAGCCTGTCGTCACTCGACCAGGTCCCGTCGGACGAGAGGTAGAGCGTGTCAAACCACGTGCCGTCCGCAGCGTCCGTACCCGTGTTGGTGACGGTCCAGGAGACGTGGAGGGGACCCTGCTGGGGGCCGCCGGCGGGGCTGACCACGTTGCCGGTCACCAGGTCGATGTCGAGGGGAGCCAGACCGCCGTACTCGTAGGCACCCATGTCGACGTGCCCCCTCGGACCCGCTTCCGCGTTGGGGACGCCGGGGTGGTCATACCGGAGATATCCCAGGAAATCGCGTTGCGGCGCCCCCTGGCTCGCCGCCGCGTCGATGGCGGGGGAGCCGTCCTGGATCCGGTAGTCGTCTGCCGCGGGGCCCAGGTAGAGCGGGTCGGCGGAGATGTTGCCGCTGGACCCCGTGAGGTCGGGGGTGTTGCGGTAGTTGCCGAAGGCGGACCCCGGGTTGTGGACGTCGCAGGAGACAAGGCTGACGGACGAGGCGCCCTCGGCAAAGATGCCCCCACCCGTACCAGCCGTCACCAGGCAGTTCGTCAGCGTCATCACACCGGCCGAGGCATAGGCCCCATAGCTGTTGGCGTGGAGCGTACAGTTCACCAGGGACAGCAGACCACCGTCCCGACTCACCGCTCCCGTCCGCTCGTTGCGGAAAACCAGGCAGTTCCCCGCCTGCACGAAGGCGCCGTTCCGGGACAGCACCCCGTAGGCGCTGCAACGGCTCACGCGGACCTGTTCGAGGGACAGGGGACAGCCATCGGCCACGATCCCCCCCTCCGCGCCCCACCATCCCCCGTACCTCAGCTCCACGTAGCGCAGGACGCTGCCGTCGCCGCTCGCCGTAAACAGCAGCCCCCCCCAGATCCCGGCGAAGGGGCCGGCCGGGTCGTTGTTGGTGTCGCCGCCGGCGCTGTCGTCGCGGTCGCTGGTGATCACGATGGGAGCATCGACCGTCCCTTCGGCGAGAAGAGTGCCGTTGACGATGAGATCATAGCTGCCATAGGAGAGTTTGACCACAAGTCCCGGGGCCATGGTCAGGACACTGCCTTCCGGCACCGTCATGTCCCCGGTGAGAAGGTGAACGATTTCGGTGTCGTCCCAGACCGCATCGCCGGGGAGGGTGCCCGGGTCGAACGCCATCGCGTTGGCGCCGTTGCGGATCAGGGTCGGCCCGGAGACCGTGGGATCGGAGTTCAGGTCCACGGAGATCGCGGCCCAGGCGTTGTCCTGGAAAGTGCAGTCGGTGATCACGGGGTTGGCGTGCTCGATGCGCACGGCCCAGTTGTCGGACTGCAGGAAGTTGCAGTGGGTCAGGGCGGCCCCCGCGCCGGCGATGGCGAGGGCACTGTCCACGGACCAGCCCGCGTAGCGCACAATCACGTGGTCGAGAACGTTGCCCGCGCTGCCGGCCCGGAGCGCGATGCCGCCCCAGGCGCCCGCGAAGGGACCGGCCGTGTCGTTGTTCGTGTCGCCGCCGTAGGTGTCGTCCCGCTCCGAGGTGATGACGATGGGCGCCTCGGCGCTGCCCGGCGCCAGCAGAGTCCCCTCGACGATCAGGTCCGTGCTCCCGTAAGCCATCTTCACGACCTGACCTGCGCCCAGGGTCAGAACGTTGCCCGCGGGCACCGTGACGTCTCCGGACAGACGGTAGACGATGGTGGGGTCGTCCCAGAAGCCGTCCCCCGCCAGGGCGCCGGGGTCCAGGGTGATGGCGTTGCTGCCGTTCCCGTCCATGGTCACGCCCTGAATATCGGGATTCGACGCCAGGTCCATGGCGGCCGCGGAACCGCCGCAACTCCGGAAGGTGGTGTCCAGAAGGGTCGGTGCGGCCCGGTCGATGCGCAGGCCGACCCCGGAGGCATCGAACAGCACGCAGTGATCCATGCTCACCCCGGCAGCGTCGATGTGTACGGCGCCGGGGATGCCCCAGCCCCCGTAGCGCACCTCGACGCAGTGGAGAGTGTTGCCCGAGCTTGTCTCGGCAAAGGACACCCCGCCCCAGATGCCGGCGAAGGGGCTGGAGCCCGTCCCGTCGTTGTTCGAGTCCCCGCCGACGGTGTCGTCGCGCTCGCTGGTGAAGACGATCGGCTGGGCTGCGGTGCCGACGGCGTTCAGGGTGCCCTGGATGATGAGATCGACGCCGCTGTAGACCTGCTTGACGACCTGCCCCGGTGCGACGGTGAGGGTCACACCCTCCGGCACGATCGTGTCGCCGGACATGCGGTAGACCACCTCCGGATCGTCCCAGAAACCGTCGCCGGGAAGCGTCCCCGCGTCCAGCCTGACGCCGTTCAGACCGTTGTTCGTCATGGTCACCCCGTGGATCTCGGGGTCGGACCCCAGGTCCATCGCGATGGCCCCACCCACGTTGCCCTCGAAAACCGTATCCGTCACCGTGGGGTCGCTCCCGACGATCCGCAGACCGTGTTGCGACGACCGGAACAGCACCGAGTGCGTCAGATCCAACTCGCTCTGCTCCAGAGTGATCAGGCCGCTGGTGCCGTAGCCCCCGTAACGGACTTCGCAGTAGTCCATGGCGTTCCCCGCGCTGGAGGCCTCGAAGCGAATCCCCCCCCAGATGCCGGCAAAGGGCGTGCTGCCGGCGCCGTTGTTGTTGGTGTCTCCCCCGGCCTCGTCGTCCCGGTCGCTGGTAAACACGATCGGAGCACCGGCGGCGCCCTTGGCCAGCAGCGTCCCCGCCACGATCAGGTCGTTGGGGCTGTAGCCGGCCTTGATCACCTGACCAGGGGCAATGGTGAGCGTCGACCCCGCGGGCACCGTGATGTCCCCGTAGAACGCGTACACGATGTCCGGGTCGTCCCAGGACCGGTTGCCGGAGAGGGTCCCGGGATCGAGCTGCAGCCCGTTCACCCCGTTCCCGATGGCCGTGACGCCAGTGACGGCAGGGTCCGACGCAAGGTCCGCCGAGACCGCCGCCCGGGTGTTGTTCTGGTAGGCATTCTGGGCCAGAACGGGGTCGCTCTGCTCGATCCGGATGCCGTGACCGCCGCTGTGGCGGAGGACGCTGTTGCGCAGGGTGAGTGCGGCGCTCTGGAGCAGAACGCCCGGCTGCGATGCCCAACCCCCATAGCGCACCTCGCACCAGTCCATCACGCTGCCCGAACTGCCGGGCCGGAACTGCACGCCCCCCCAGATGCCGTTGAAAGGCGAACTCCCGGAAGCATTGTTGTTGGTGTCGCCCCCAACGGTGTCATCCCGATCCGAGGTGAAGACGACCTTCTGAGCCGGTGTGCCCGGCGCGTTCAGCGTCCCCTCCACAACCAGAGAATGGCCCCCGTAGCCGCCCTTGACAACCTGGCCGGGCGCAATACCCAGCGTGACACCGGCCGGAACCGTAATCGTCCCGTAGAACGCGTACACGATGTCCGGATCGTCCCAGGACCCGTTCCCGGCAAGGGTGCCCGAGTCCAGACAAAGCCCATTGACGGTGTTGTTCAGGAGCGTCACTCCGGTGATGGCCGGGCTCGACCCCAGGTCCATCGACACGGCCGCGCCGGCGTTGTTCTCGTAGGCATTCGCGGTCAGCACCGGGTTGGACCGCTCGATGCGCACGCCGTGGCCCCCGATGTGGCGGACCACGCTGTGAGTCAGAGTCAGTTCGGCCTCCTCCACCAGCACCCCCGCGTCCACCCCCCAGCCCCCGTAGCGAACCTCGCACCAGTCCATGACGCTGCCCGCACTGCCAGCCAGGAAACGAACGGCACCCCAGATGTCCGGGTAAGGGGTCGTCGCGGCGCCGTCCCCGTTGGTGTCGCCTGCCGCCGTGTCATCCCAGTACGACGTGAAAACGATCGGGGATGCCTCCGTTCCCGCCGCGACGAGGGTGCCGTTCACGGAGAGGTTCTTGGTCCCATAACCGAACTTGACCACCACGCCAGGCTGGATGGTCAGGGTCTCCCCCGCCGGAACCGTGACGCCGATGTCCGTCAGAATCACGTAGGGGCTGCCGGCAACCGTCCACTGCCCCCCACTGCCATCGTGCCACACGCCAGTCACCGGTGTCGCGGCACAACACGTGCTCCCGACCCCGAGCACAGCCGCGGTCCAGGCCAACACTCCCGAAAACGTCGCGCCGATGAGGTACCTGTGCATGGCTCCACCAACCCTTTCCGCCGCGGACGAACAGCATGACGCACCGCGTCCCGAACATAGCATACACCCGTAATGCCTCAGACAAACCCGCGAATGGTTCGGGATGCGGCTCAGCAGGAGCTTCGCCCTCCAGTCCGCACCGAATACGCGACGCCCCATCCCTTGGAGGGCGAAGCCGTTTCGACGCGGGGGTGCGTTCGCACACCCCTTGCTCAGGGCCCTGAGCCCAGTCGAAGGGCTCCTGCTGAGCCGGTTCTCGGATGGAACGGAGGCATTACCCCCTCCCGGCGCCGGGATTCGCACCGCCGCGGGGGCAGGGTTATACTACCCGTTCACGCGCACCCGGGCAGACCGGGTGGCGCAAGGGTCTGCCAAGGCGCGGAGCAGAAACGCAGTGAAAGCCTTTGCCGCGATCGTCAGACAGACGGTCCGTTCAGCGGTCCGCAGCCATGTGTTTCATGTGCTCGGCGGGTTGATCCTGTTGGCTGTGTTCCTGCTCCCCGTGACCGTGTCGGGCGACGGTACCGCCATGGGGCAGCTGCAGATCTCCCTGACCTACTCCCTCGGCGTGGTCGTCGCCCTCATCTCCACCACCACCCTCTGGCTCAGCTGTGCCCTGCTGTCGAGGGACATCGAGAGCTACAACCTGCACATGGTGACCACCAAGCCCTGCCCACGCTGGCTGATCTGGCTGTCGAAGTGGTTCGGCGTCTTCGCCATGCACGTGGCGATCCTGGCCGTCGCGGCGGCCGTCATCCTGGCACTTGTCCTGTGGAAAGTCAGCCACAGCGGCTTCTCCCCCGAGGAACTGGCGCGCCTGCGCCGCGAAGTCATGATCGGGCGCCGCGTGTACCAGGCCGACCAACCCGATTTCGCCGACCTCACCGAAAAAGAGTACCAACGCCGCAGCGCCGAATTCGACCAGGGACACGACCCCAAAACCGTCAAGGCCGAGATCCGGCGGCAACTCGTGGCCAAGAGCGGAGAAATCCCCCCCGGAGGACGCCAACGCTGGGTCTTCCGCGGCGTCCGTCTGCTGGACCCGGGCGAGCCATTCTACCTCCGCTTCCGCTACTACCCCGGCTCGGCCGCCCAGACAGCACAGAAGGAAATGCCCGGCATGTGGGTCATCCGCGACCCCAAGGCCTCGGTCGAGCGGGACGTCTACGTGCCCTTCCCCCTGAAGGCCCTCACCGGCGCCTTCCATGAGCTTGCCGTCGACCCCCGCTTCATCGGCGAAGACGGCACAATGATCATCGGCTACTTCAACCCGCCCCCCGAGGCGCAGGAATGGGGCAGCCTCAAACCCGAGTCCGCCGTCTTCCAGGTCGCCGACGGCCCGACCCTCCTCGTCAGCGTCATCGGCTTCCCCGCCAACTACATGCGCTCGGTCTTCCTGGCCATCTTCCAGATCGGCTTCCTGGCCGCCCTCGGTTCCATGGTCGGAGCCGCATTCTCCACCCCCGTGGCCGCCTTCGTCGCCATCTCCTACCTGGTCATCGGAATGGCCGTCCGGGCGGCAGTGGACGCACCCATCCGGGACGAGTTCGGCAACGTCGAATACCGCAGCACCATGGAGATGATCGGACACCGTTTCGCCCAGAGCCTGGGGACGGTGGTCGTCTCCGTGCACGACCTCGACGCCACCAGTGACCTGGCCCGGGGCCGCCTGATCGAGTGGACGCGCATCGGCAAGGACCTCTTCGGTCTCATCCTCCTCCGGGGCGGCCTCATCGCGGCCCTGGGCATGTGGGTCCTCAGCCGACGCGAACTGGGGACCGTCATACGACGATGAAGAGCAGCAGGAACCTACTCTCGGCCATTGTCCTTGCGGGGCTCTTCGCGGCGACGCTCTTCGGCCTGTCGCTGGTCCAGGGCCGACTCCATGCCATCCGCATCGGCGAAAAACTCACGGACGTCGAACCCCTCGACAACGCACCCCCCATCGTTGCCTTCACCACCGTCGCCCTGGGAGGGTTCCGGGGCCTGGTGGCGGACTACCTCTGGCTGCGCTCGAACAAGATGCAGGAGGCCGGCAACTACTTCGAAATGGTGCAGCTGGCAAGCTGGATCACCAAGCTGCAGCCACGCTTCACCGGCGCCCATGCCTTCCTGGCCTGGAATATGGCCTACAATGTCTCGGTTACGTTCACCGACCCCGCCGACCGCTGGCGCTGGGTGCAGCGCGGCATCGAACTCATCCGCGACGAGGCCCTCGCCTACAACCCGGGCGACCCCGAGCTGTTCCAACAGCTGGGCTGGATCTACCAACACAAGATGGGCAAGGACCTCGATGATGCCAACCGCTTCTACAAGACCCAGTTCGCCCTCGAAATGATCATGGTCTTCGGCAACTACGCCGGACGCTGGGACCTCATCGGCCGCGCCGCTCCTACCGAGACCAAACTCAAGGCGCAGCTCGGGGGCGAGAACGTGTTCTGGCAGATCCTCGCCTCCCGCAGCATGACCTTCGCCGACCTCGAACGCGAATTCCGCGCCACCGGACTCCTCCCGGAGGGCCTCGCTGCCGAACTCGCCCAGGCCGGAATCCTCGAACCCGTGGAACTCTGCCTCCGCCGACGCTGGCTGACCGAAAAGTACCGCCTCCTTCCCGATATCATCACGCGCCTCAACGCGAAGTACGGTCCCCTGGATTGGCGCCTGCCCGAGGCCCACGCCATCTACTGGGCGACGCGGGGCAAGGAACAGTGGGACGAGGACGAGGACAACTTCAAACGCCTGCAGTGCGACCGCATGGTCTTCCAGAGCCTGAACGCGGCCTTCCAGGGCGGGCGGCTGATCTACCTCGAAGATGTGCAGATGCTCACCATGACCCCGAACATCGGCCTCGCCGACGCCACCAGGGACTCCTACGAGATGGCGCTGGGACTGTACGAGGAAAGCACGGTACGGGGCGCCCTGCAGAACTTCATGGTGGACGCGATCGTCAGCCTCTACAAGTTCGGCCAGAAGACCAAGGCAGGGGAGTACTTCCGGGAGGCAAAACAGCGTTTCGGAGACCGCTTCTCCGGCGGGCTCGACGAATTCGTCATCCGGGAACTCGGGGAAGACATGAAGGTGGCCAGCTATCAGCAGGCCCAGGGCACGGTACAGGCCTACATCCAGCAGATGTGCCTCAACCTCTCCATCGGGGAGGTGGAACAGGCCGCCTACTATGACCTCGTGGCGCGCAAACTGCACCGGAACTACATGGACTTCATCGGCGACACGGCGGTGCGGCGCGCCCTGCCGCCGTACCCGGAGATGAAGAAAAGCTACATCAACGGACCCCTCAAGGAGTACCTCCCCAAGGAACTCTACGACCGGCTCTGGGCCCAACTCCCCGCTGAGATGAAGATCGAACGCTTCGACCTGCGCTCCCGTTCCGGAGTCGTCGATGCCCCGCCCGAGGCCCCCGAGACCATCGGTGCGCCCGGCAGGGAGACGCCCCGGGAATAGGCCGGAGCGGCCCCCCCGGCGGAGTCCCCCGGCCCCCCCCCCGGGTCCGGAACGGGGGATCCCCCCGCGCAACCCCGGGACCCCGGCGATGCTGGCAGACAGGAGTCGGTCGAGGGCGAAGCCGTTTCGACGCGGGGTGCGTCCGCGCACCCCTTGCCGAAGGCCCTGAGCCGGGTCGAAGGGGCTCAAGGCCCTGAACTTAGGGCCCGCACGGAAATAACTTCACGTTTTGTCGAGAGCGCCGCATGGTCATCCGCAAGGCGCGAGGAGGGCGCATACCCGAAGGTATGTAAGCGACGAGGTACGACGCGGATGGCCGTGCGCCGCCTCGACCCGAAGGGCTGCGCCGCTCCCGCTCCCTGGCGGCGTTGCTCGCTCGGGACGTACCAC